>DYRQ01000134.1 GCA_020718645.1 Verrucomicrobium spinosum | reverse complement strand
CGGCCTCCAACGCCGAAGAGACAGCAGCCTCCTCCGAGCAGCTCAATGCTCAGGCGGTCATGATGAAACAGGTGGTCGGAGACCTAGTCACCCTCGTCAACGGTGGCGACGCCCGCTCGAATCAGGTGCAAGACGCCCGCTTCGACTCGGGGACAGGTGCCCGCAACATCACCCCCCGCAAATCTGAAATCGGTCTCTCCAAGGCTATGAAACTCGCCGCCCACGGTGGGAAAAAAGCTTTGGCAGCCAACTCTGGATTCCACTCGATTCCCGAGAGCTGAAACAGGCTTACCGCCTGTCCGTTGGTTGAATAATCCCCGTGTGATCCGTCCGACCCGCATCACACGGGATTAAGTATAAGGGATGAATTTTATGGTTAAGATTGATAAAAACGCACCGCCAGCTGTCCGACTTATGCGCATCCAGATGGTTGGACTTCTTTCCGCTTGTCCCTTTTCCCAAGACAACCCTTCTGAATGTCCTCTGCATACGGTGAGGGAACTCAGTTACCAACAAAGAATCGAGTGGCTGAATACCTTGCCTGATGAGGCTATTGAATATCTCCTAGAACACCACAGAAGCTGTCTGTTGCACAAAGAGTCCGAGCAGACCTATTACCACGATACTGCTGATGCCTTATGTGCGAATAGCGTATAGACAACAGCTCCAGTAAGTGAGCGAGCGAATCATCGCACCTCTGTTTTCTGCTATCGCGCCTCTCATCGGGCGCATTTTTTTTTGCCCTCGATATTTCCTGTTTTCCCATGGCAGGCGGGGGTGCTCATACCATCGTTCTCCCCTGCCTGTTTTCCGCTTTGGCTTCATGGGGCGGCTTCACGGGATGATCTCGAGTTGGCAGTGGTCATAGGCGGAGTCCGGAAGAGAGTTCTTTTCAAAAATCGGTAGTCGCTTTATTCCCATGATATGAACAGCGATACTCATACTGCCCCGCCCGTTTCAGATATCTTGGCTCGTTTCCGTCAGCCATCCATGGGATCCAGACACATGCCTCTGTGGATCTGGAACGGAAAAGTGACACGCGAGCGTATTGATGAGATGCTCCAGAGCCTTCATGGTGCAGGTATGGGCGGGGTGTTTGTCCACCCGCGCCCGGGTCTATTGACCGAGTATCTTTCAGAAGAATGGTTCGCACTCTGGAACTATGCCGCCGACGCTTGCGAGAAGTTGGGTATGGAGTGTCATGTTTACGATGAGAATACTTTTCCCTCAGGTTTCGCAGGTGGACATGTGCCGGCGAACAATCCTTTGACTCAACTCAAGGGGTGGGTGGCCGAGCGGTATGACTCAGGCAACATTCCTTGGAAGGAGTCCTATGTCGCCGCTTTTCGTTGGTCGGAGCAGGCTTCTATATGGGATCGCCTCGAGAACGGAATGCCTCTCGGATTGGCTACTCCTGCTGCGCCGCTTATCACCATCTCGTGGCGTGATGCCGAGCTAAAAACATGGCACGGAGGTTTTGCTTATGTGGACTTGTCCCGGCCCGAAACCACACAGGAATTTATTCGCCAAACTCATGATCGTTACGAGGCTTCCATGGGTCAGCGATTCGGCAAGTCGCTCAAGTATTTCTTTACAGACGAGCCTTCTATCCAAGCCAAGCATTGGCTTACGGTCTCATGGTATTTTCTGGAAGAGTTCCGGCGCGAGCACGGTTATGATCTGACCGAGAGAGTGGGGGATTTCCTCCAAGAGACAGCGACTTCAGCTAAGACGAGGTTCGATTATTTTTACACTTTAGACCGTCTGTTTGTGGCCAATTTCTGCGGCCAAATATATGACTGGTGCGAGAGTCGAGGCGTAGCTTTCACAGGGCACTTCGACGAGCATAACTGGCCTGATCCGTGCAGTGCCCCGGATGTGATGCATGCCCAAGCTTGGATGCAGGCACCGGGTATTGATCTGCTCGGATTCCAATTCAAGGCAGACGCGGGTGCTGACAACTCGCTCTATCTGCTCACGGTCAAAGAACTTTCGAGTGTGGGTGCGCAGAAAGGGCGCAAAAATCTGTTGTGCGAAGCCTACGGCGGCGGCGGCTACGACATGGGGCCGGACAGGTTCCGTTCACTCTCTGTTTTCCTGTTGGCTAACGGTGTGGATCTGATCGTGCCACACCTCAGTCACCAGACCTTGCAGGGTTCCCGTAAATACGACTGGGCACAGAGCATCAGTCCGCACAGTTCGTGGTATGAATGCTACCGGGCCGTGAGTGATCCCGACGCCCGTGTGGTGGAAATACTCCGCGCCAGCCGCCCTGCCAATCGTGTCTTGTTGTTGCACCCTACACTCAGTGCATGGCTTCATTTTACTCCCTCATCTTTCTGCACCGTGTCAGGGAGGGCCGATGTCAAAGATAAGCTTCATGCCCTGCGCGACAGCCAAGCCAAATGGGTGGCTATGCTGGCCAGTTATGGCGTGGATTTCGACCTGGGCGACGAGAAGATTCTCGCCGAGTGCGCGAGGACGGATAGCGGAAAGTTGGCCGTGGGCGAGTCCCGCTATGATTGCGTGATAGTCCCCGATAATATGGAAGTCATGCTCAGCTCAACGGTCTCGCTCTTGCAGTCCTTCTTAGATGCAGGCGGAAGCGTGGTTTCTGTCGGACAACGCCCATCGTTGGTAGATGCCATCTCGTCGGACGCTGTGCATCGCCTTTCGGAGCATGAAGGTTGGATAAACACCAGTTCCCGACAGGCGCTGCTTTCCACAGTCCTCGATACTGTGCGCCCGCGTCTCTCCCGTGCTGATGGAAAACCGTTCCCCTCCGATTGCTACTTTTCTGTTCGAGTGCTGGAGGATGGGTCTCTTATCTATCTCTTGGCCAATGCCGGAGCGGAGACTCGGACATTCGATGTCCTATGTCCGGCGGATGGCCTTGTCTCACTCTCACCGGAAGACGCTTCGGTGCAGGCATTGGGTTCTCGTGGAGCCGCTGTATCGCTATCGTTGCCTCCGAGGCAGATGTCTCTCTGGATGGGTGGTGTGTCTGATCAGGCTAAGCCTGTAGTTGCCAAGCAGCTCATGCGACAGCCTGTGTCAGTTGCTTTGGAGTCAGTTGAGCCCTTGCAGGATAATGTGTTGGTGATAGAGAGCTGCGACTACCGTGCCCGTGGCGGCGATTGGGTTTGCGATGCAAGCACCCCTGTGGCGGACCGTGAAATTTGGCGGGCTCACGGATTCGCGCAATCTCCGTGGGTCTGGGCGATCCAATACAAACGCACCCTGCTCGACCACCAGTTCCCGTCGGATTCTGGTTGTGCTTTGCGCTACCATTTCCGCGTGGCAGAGGAACTCTCTGATGCGTCCTTGAACTCTCTCTGCCTAGCGATCGAGCAGCCTTGGCTTTACCGGGCGTTGTTCAACGGGCAACCCTGCACCATCGCGGAGGGTGAACGATGGCTGGACGAGTCGGTGAGGCGGGTGTCGCTCGGCGGCCTCGTGCAGAGAGGAGTCAATACCCTTGAGTTGGTGGCAGCGCCATTCCCCGTGGAGTGCGAGGTGGCACCCATCTACATCACCGGCAATTTCGCCGTGGAATCTTCGTCAGAGGGATGGACGATTTCTCCTCCACGCCCGGTTTATGGGCTCGGCGCGTGGGAAGGAATCGGGCGGCGTTTTGACCAAGGCAAAATGCGTTACAGTTTTCTCATCCAACTCCAGGGCGGTGCCCAAGAAATTGAGGTGCATCTGGAGGGAGCCAAGGGGAGCGCCGCGAAGTTTTTTCTCGATGGCCAGAATCAATACACAGCGACAAATCCAGCGCTCCCGGTGCGCTTGCACGGTTCATTTGCTGCGGGTGAACACCGTTTGCAAGTAGAGTTGTTCGGCAGCCCAAAAAATTTGTTCGGCCCGTATTTTAACAACGGCTTGCCTATACCCTGGAACTGGGAAAATCGCCCCGCTCGTCCCACATGCGCAGACTTCTTGTGCGTGGAGACGGGGTTGATGTCATTGCCCACGGTGACGGTCTGCTGAGGAGTAGGTAGAGGAGAATGGGAGTCACCGATCAGAACGAGCCCTTCTCCCTCTATTTTTGGCTGGAGGAATTTCAGGACTCGGACGACTGGCCCGCGGTCATGCGCACTGCGCGCGAGCTGCTGCATCTGCTGCCCGACAACCCCGAAGGACTGCGCTTCTTAGCCGAGGCCTACTTCCGAATTGGCAAGACGGTGGAGGCTTATTCCACGGCTCTGCGACTTATCGAGGTGAACCCGCTTTCGATTGATGGGTTCTGGATTTTGTCCGACCTAGCTGCCCAAGCCAATGACCCCGAACGCTGTGCCGATTTCATCGAAAAAGCAGCGAGATTGATCCCCGATTCCGATACGATATGGGTCGAGGTTGCCAAAGCTAACTTTGCCCTGCAACGCGCCGGGCGTTGCCTCATAGCGGCGGACCAGGGTTTGCGGGTGAATCCGCACAACATACGGCTTTGGATTTTTAAAGTTATATCCCTGATCTCACTCAAGCGCCAACAAGGTGCTAAAATAGCTGCCTCGCGCCTTATATCACTGGGGGTGGATACCGAGGTGCTCCGAGACACAGCCAAGGAACTGGGCATCAGCAGCGCATCGCTCTCTAAGATATTGCAGGTAGCGCAGGGTGCTGAAGTTGAAATGACTCTCCCCACCAAGAGTTCATCAAAACGCGCTGATGCAGCCCTGAACCTGGGATTACTTGCTCTCAGCGATGTCACCTCACAGGCGCAGCCACTCACCCCGAGACAGTTCGCCTTGCAGCTCGAGGCAGCTCGCTCGAAAGCAGACCATGACGAGGACGAAGCAGCCGCAACAGACGACCAAGAACCCTCGTTTGCAGAGGGGGAGGACTCCACTGAATCGGATCCACAGACAGCAGAGGTGGTTTACTACGCCTACTCCGGCTACAGGGTTCAAGGTCCCTATACTTTAGCTGGGTTACGGGAACTCATAGCCGATGGCACTCTCGACTCCAAGTCAGCCTTCGTGCGTAGGGAGGAAGATAGTTCATGGTCGAGATGCGAAGAATTTCTCGAGCTAGCGGATCTCATCGCGGAGTGACCGG
>DYRQ01000044.1 GCA_020718645.1 Verrucomicrobium spinosum | reverse complement strand
TTAATAGGAGAGGGCTATCTTGCAAGAAGGCTCAAAGGAGTGATTGATTCCATTGGGTAAGCGTGGAAACTAGGAGGATGGATAGAGGTTACCGATTGCACCGAAACCAGAGGGTCTTGATTCTCTCTGCCAGTGCTGGCTCAGGGCATTTGAAGGCGGCGGAGGCGTTGCAGAAAGCCTGCGAGATGAACCCGTTTATCGGTGAGATCCGCAATGTGGATGCGCTGAATTTCACCAATAAACTTTTCCGCGATTTCTATTCGAAGTTTTATCTGAAACTCGTGCGCGATGCCCCGTCGTTGCTGGACTGGTGGTATGAGTCGAGCGACGAACCGTGGAAGACGGATCAGATGCGTTTCATGCTCGACCGTATGAATACGGCGCCGCTGGTGGCCATGATCCGTAAATTCGATCCCGACATCTGCATCTGCACCCATTTTCTGCCTGCGGAAATCATCTCGCATCTGATCGAAAAAGGCGTGGTGCGCACCCGGCTCTCGATTGTGGTGACCGATATGGATTTTCATTCCATGTGGCTCTCGCGGGTATTCCACCATTATTTCGTGGCGCTGGAGGAGACCCGGGAGCACTTGGTTTGTCTCGGGTTTCCGAGGGATTGTATTTCTGTATCGGGCATTCCGATTGACCCGGTTTTTGCGCAGAAAAAAGATTCAGCCGTGTTGCGCCGATTGCATGGATTCGATGAGTTGCGTCCGCTGCTGGTATTCTCGGCGGGCACATTTGGGGTGGGCCCTGCCGAGCATGTGGTGAAGACATTTTCGCGCCTACGCGCCCCCGCGCAAATCGCCGTGATCTGCGGCAACAATGCTGCGCTGGAGTCGCGTGTGCGATCGCAGGTGGAGCGGATGAAGGCTTCGCATTTGGACATCCGTGTGCAGGGGTTCACCCGCGAGATGGACGAGTGGATGACGATGGCGGATGTTTTTATAGGCAAGCCGGGTGGTCTGACCACCGCCGAGGCACTCGCGAAGAATGTCCCCTTCGCCATCGTCTCGCCTATCCCGGGACAAGAAGAGCGCAACAGCGATCACCTGCTAGAAAAAGGGGTGGCGATCAAGTGTAACGAGATCACCACGCTGCCTTACAAAGTGGACATGCTGCTGGAAGATCCTGCGCGGCTGAAGCTGATGCGGCACGCGGCGCGCAAGCTGGCTCGCCCGCATTCGGCTAAGATGATCGTGCAGACGCTGCTGACAAGGCTCAAACATGAGCCGGTTGTGTTTGATGAAAAGGACCGGGAGCAGATGGTGGAGGCGGCGAGAAAAAAATGAGCGAGCCTACCCCAGAGCATCTTGGAGAACACTTTTTTTGGGGTGTCTCCACCTCGGGTTACCAGCATGAGGGGGGGTATAATGGGGATGGGCAACCCAGCAATAATTGGCGTGGATGGGAGAAGAGTCACCGGGCCTCCACGACAGGGAAGGCGGCGGATTTCTGGCACAAGTATCCGGAGGATTTTTCCGGGGCTCAGGCGATGGGGGTGAATGCCTTCCGCCTCAGCGTCGAGTGGAGTCGCGTGCAGCCTGTCCAGCCTACTCTAGGGGACGGCAGAAGCGTATTTGATGAGGATGCGCTGGATACCTACGCGGAGATGATCGCCGAGGCGCGGCGCTGTGGGTTGGAGCCGTTCGTAACGCTGCACCATTTCACGCATCCCGAGTGGCTCGGTGCTGATCCGTGGTTGGATACCCGCACCCCTGGTATTTTTGCCACTTATGTGGTGGGTGTGGTGACGGCGTTGAACCGGCGATTGCTGGCCGCGCAGGTGCCTGCCATCCGGTGGATCATCACGATCAACGAGCCGAATATGCTCGTGTTGAACACCTACCAATCGAACAGTTTTCCCTCGAACAAAACGCGTGGCAACCGGCGTTCGGTCGCTGCTGTTGAGACTCTGCTCTGCGCCCATGTGTTGGCCTATCGCGCCCTGCACGGGCTCTATGCGCGGCATGCTGAGTGGGGGGTGGAGCCGATGGTATCCTTCAACAACTACGCCAGCGATCTCTACTACACGGACAAGGTCATGCTCGACTTGGTGGCCAGTGCTCGGATGGGGGTGCGTCCTGAGGCGATCCGGGAGTGGACGGCATCGCGCTGTGCGGCGTTTGATAGCGCTTTTGATCGGGCGATGTTGCCG
Organism: Verrucomicrobium spinosum; assembly: GCA_020718645.1. Taxonomy (GTDB): domain Bacteria; phylum Verrucomicrobiota; class Verrucomicrobiia; order JADLBR01; family JAIBCM01; genus DYRQ01. The sequence goes on along the minus strand of DYRQ01000044.1, from coordinate 18,387 downwards.
TTTGAGCGGACGCTCTTTTTTTGGCTGGGCAAGGGGGTCAAGGTGATCCACCGCTGGATAGGAAAGTGGTTGGTCGAGCCCTCGCGGTTCACGAGGCTGCTGCCGTTGCTGTGGCAACGGCCCGGCGAGATGCCCGTGGATTATTTGGCGTTTGATTACTACGATCCTTTTGTGGCTCATGCGTTGCGTCCGCCGCGGCTGAGCGAGGTGGATTGGCATCGCTCTCCCGTGCGTGAATGGATCGTGCAGGGGTGCATGTCCAAGTGGTGGGACTGGCGCCCGCTGCCCGAGGGGCTGGGCTTTTTCTGCGAGCTTTACCAGAGGGATTTCCCCGGTCTTTTTCAGGTGATTGCCGAGAATGGCATGGCCTTTCGCCGGCGCACGAATGCCGAGTTGCCGTGGAGGCGCGACAGCGTGACTCGCAGTGAATTTTTGCGTATGCATGTGGGGGAAGTTTCCAAGTTGCGGGAGAGGGGAGTTCCCCTGATTGGATATTTTTATTGGTCGTTGACGGATAATTATGAGTGGGGTTCTTTTGCCCCGAGGTTCGGGCTATTCCATATAGATTTCTCCTCGGAAAAACTGGAACGAGTGGCAGTGGATGCACTCGGAGATAATCCGTCGAAAACTTACTCGGAACTGATCGTTTCCGAGGGAAAAAGAGCTGCTTCCGAGGGGTGGGCTCGAAAAAAAAGTGATTTTCCCTCGGAGAAAGCTTGAATTCCCTCGGGGATTTGCTTAGTTATTCACAATGGCTACCACCAAGAAAACAACAGTCGCTAAAAAACCCGTCATCAAAAAACCCGCCGCTGCCGCTAAGACCGCTGCCAAGAAAGAGGATCCTAAAAAGGCCGCTCTTGCGAAGAAGCCAGTTACCAAGCCCGACGCTGCGAAGAAACCAGCCAAAGCAAAACCTGCTCGCAAGCCCAGCGCAGCTTTCATGAAGCCGTTGCAGCCTGATGCAGCCTTGGCCGCAGTGATTGGCAACAAGCCACTCCCTCGCACCGAGATCACCAGCAAGATCTGGGCATATATCAAGAAGAACAACCTCCAAGACAGCAAAAACAAGAGGATGATCAACGCTGACGACAAACTCAAAGTGGTCTTTGGCGGCAAGAAACAGGTGTCTATGTTCGACATGACCAAACTGGTCAGCGGCCATATTTCCTGAACCCGATAACTCACTCGTGCAGGTGGGCGTTCTTTCCAAGATAGGAACGCCCCCGCAGACCTAACAAGGAACAGGGCGTCGCCAACAGGCTGTCGCCCCTTTTTTTTACCCCTGTGCCTGCTTCTTCTTCACCACGATTGGCGTGTCCTACTTGCCGCACGCGCGGTGCATGGATGGATTTACCCTCCGGCCCTTTTTGCTGCACCCGCTGCAAGCTGGTGGATCTGGGTAAGTGGTTCAACGAGGAACATAAAATCAGCGAGCCTCTGAACCCTTCACATTTTGAGGAGTTCGCTGACATCGAAGGCGGAGCTGAGTTGGATGATCCGCGCAGTGATGCTAGCTGGAGGTAAAGCTATACACACGGATCCGAGTTCTTATCCCAATGATTTGCCGAGGAGTTCTTCTGGTGTTTTTCCGCCGCACAGCTTACCATCTGCCGTTATGAAATCCGAAATAGCCGAATTCGTCGAGAGAGGTGCCAGCCACATCACCCCGAGCAACATGCAAAAACTGTTGCACCAGATGCCGCTGCTGAAAGCGGAATTTACCCAGATTGACGAGCCTACCTTACCTCATTTGGTGGACCAGCTCGAGTTTCTGGCTGATGCTGTCGAAGATGCTGCCGAGGGTTCTTACACTCTGCTTCCCTACTACGCGCTGGCTGCCGCGTCCTTTGCCCTAGTCTATGCGCACGAGGCGAATGATATTATTCCTGATTCCGTGGCTGGCTTCGGTCACCTCGATGACTCGGCTGTGGTCAGGTATGTGCTCATGAGATATGATGCCGACTTCCAGATCTACGCGGCTTCCCGTAAACTCAACTGGAAAAAAATCACGACCGCAGCCTGATGCTAGGTCATTCTACGGTGGCAGAGTCGTCGCCGCTTTTTCCCGCCATTGAAACACCATCGTGGTTCGAGGATTTGTCTCATGACACCCTGCGTGAAGTGACGCTCGTGTCCCCGTTTTTGAGTTGGCTTCTGACCACGCCTGAACTGACCACACCCGCCTTGGTGCAACGCTGGGGTGGCGGGGAATGCGTGACACAGCGGGTGGTGGAGAGACTTGCTGATGGGAGGATGGTGCGCCGGGCGCGTCAAGTGATAGACGGGGTAGTCCGGGAAATTTCAGCAATCGTGCTGCCGGTGGAGAGAGAGGAGTGGGCTATGGTAGAAGCCCCGATCGGCCCATGGTTGGCGGGGCAGGGGTTTACGCTGAGCAAGCAAGAGATACGCCCACTGCTGTTCAGGAGTCGCCCGGAGCTGGAGGAAATTTTTTTGGAACGGAGCGCGAGTTGGGGGCGCAGCTATGAGATGCGGGTGCAGAGTGTGGGAGAGGCGCCTGTGGTTTTAGCTGTGATCGAGTGCTGGCCGTCCTCGGTGTGAGTCTTGTTCGTGTTGTGGCTTGCTGATATTGTTTTTTTCTCTTAACTCAATTCACTCGGAGTCTTCTCCTTGGCACCTTGTGATGGGGTAGGAAGGGGAGACAGAGAGAATAAAACCTTAATAATTTTTTGTCGGAGTGGAGAGTGAAGCCCAGCGGCAGCAGTGCTGTGCGCTCCTTGTCCGGCGTAATGAGGGAGTTAAAGTCTATGCCTCCAATCATGGTGAGGTCAGTGCTGGTTTTTGGATTGCTAGGCATCCTGCTCGGTGTCGCGATCGGTTTTCATAATGATGACAGCTTGGGAGTTTCCCTATTGCGTGCGTCGGTGATGGGTGTGTTTTTCGCCTATTGCACGCGTTTTTTGATGCAACATCTGATGACCTCGTGGCTGGAAGCCAAGCTGGAGGATTATGCCAAGCGCAAGGAGGAGGCGCGCATAGCCGCCGAAGAGGAGAAAGAGCGCGTAGATCGCGAGAAGGCTGAGGCTGCCAAGCTGAAGTCAGGGAACGCCGGCACAGATACCAAAGCCAAAAACTGAGGGCTGGAGCCAGACTATGGAATTCCTGCTGATTGGTATTGGCAACACAGACTTTAACTCCTAGATTCCACCTCCGGTGCAAGACGAACAACTACGCGATGAACAGATCCGCTCCATGCTGCCACTCGTGCGGCATGTAGTTTCGCGCATGGCCATCTACTTCCCCGCCTTCGTATCCCAAGAAGATTTGTTGAGTGCCGGGGTAGTCGGTTTGATCCAAGCGATTGATCGCTATGATCCACAGAGGGGTTCGAGCCTGCGCACCTTTGCCTCGATCCGTATCCGCGGTGCCGTGCTCGACGAGTTGCGGAGGCTGGCAGGTTTGCCTCGCTCAGTTTTTCGTGAGACACGCGAGTTGGTCACCGTTCAAAATGATTTGTCGCAAGAGTTGGGTCGTGAACCTGATGAGAATGAGATAGCCCAGCGCATGGGACTGGGTCGTTCTGAGTTTGATGCGATGCTCGAGCGGATACGGCCTGTGACCTGTTTCTCCCTCGATGAGCCAGCCTATGATGGGGATGCCTCGGATTCTTTGCTCAACTCCGAAGTCTTGGCCGACCCGGCGGCTTTGGATGCCGCAGCCGATTCTCTGCAAAAAGAAGACTTGGCTGTGATGCACGAGATGATGAATCGCCTGCCTACCCAGCAGAAGCAGGTGCTGGCTCTCTATTACATGGAAGATTTGCGGCTGAAAGAAATTGCGGAGATCATGGGGATCACCGAATCCCGCGTCTCGCAAATCCACACGCTTGCAATCAACCGCTTGCGTATTGCCATAGATCGTATTAGAAAGAGGTAATATGCTTCTCGTTGGCTGGCTTATCGTCATTGTCTCGCTCTTGGGCGGGTATGTGATTTCGCATGGTGATGTCACCCAGCTTTTCGTGCTGGGTGAATACATTCTGATCATCGGTGTTGCCATTGGTATTCTCCTTTCTTCAGCACCGATGCCCGTTCTCAAACTCATGTTCGCCAAGATCATGACTGGGTTCAAGGGATCGCCATTTAACAAGCAGGCTTACATTGATGTGATCTCAGCGCTTTATGAGTTATTCCTGATTGCCCGTGAGCAGGGTGTTGTCGGAATTGAGGACCACGTGCTGAACCCAGAAGAGAGTGCCGTGTTCAGCAAATACAAAAGTTTTATCCACAATCACCATGCCGTCAGTTTCATGCAAGACGCGCTGCGTCCGCTGATTGATGGTAAAGCCAAAGGTGAGCAACTCCGGGTGCAGCTCCGCGATGACATTGACCGCATGCACGCGCACCATCACCAACCGCTGGCGGTGCTAGCCAAGATGGGTGATGCCATGCCTGCCGTGGGTATTGTGGCGGCTGTGCTGGGTATCGTTATTACCATGGGTGCCATCTCCGGCTCCAAAGCCGAGATCGGACTGAAAGTCGCCCACGCCCTTGTCGGCACCTTCTTGGGCATTCTCGTCAGTTACGGTTTCGTGCAGCCCTTGGTAACCAACCTTGAGTTCATCAACGAAGACGAAACTGCCTACTACGATGTCATGGCCAATGTCATCGTTAGCTATGCCACGGGTGCTCCCCCGATCGCTGCCGCTGAGCAGGGGCGCAAGGCTATTCCCTCCGACCGCCAGCCGTCTTCGGAGGAAATGGAAGGTCTGCTGAAAACTCTGAAACCGCAGAAGGGCTGATCGCATGGGACGCCGCGGACATGGAGGGCACCACGGCGGAGCGTGGAAAGTCGCTTATGCGGACTTTACCACTTCGATGATGGCGCTTTTCATCGTGCTCTGGCTGATCAGCTCCGACCAAGAAGTGCGCGAGTCTGTGCAGAAATATTTCAAAGGACAGACCGAGGATAGTGAGCAGGGCACCAAAGGGCGTCGTTTTGCTCCTGATGCCGTTCCAAGACCGCACCAACCCGCCGACCAACCCACTGACAATTTGCTCGGCAAGCGCGATCTCCAAAGGGCTGCTGAGAAGCTGATGGAACAGCTCGACAACAGCTCGATTGACGGCGAAGATACCCTTCGGTTCGAATTCCTTGCCGATGGTATTCGCATTGTGGCTATGGATAAAAATACAAAACCTTTCTTTGAGCCTAACTCTGACAAACTCACCAAATTTGGGAGCTGGGTCCTCCAGACTATCGCATGGGAAATCGAGCGCTATCCCTTCCAAGTCGAGGTGGAAGGCCACACCCAGCGGGGCAAGGAAGGTTCCGTGGATCAGACGCTCTCGTGGGATCTCTCCTCCGCCCGTGCTGTTGCCGCCCGCGACGCACTACAGTTTTCTGGTGTGAACTCAAAAAACTTTTTCCGTATAGCCGGTTACGCCGACCGCGCTCCTCTGGATGCAGCTAAACCCGACGACGATGCCAACAGGCGCATAGCCATTATCGTCCGGCCCAAGTCCGATTACGAAATGCCCCTCTTGCAGAACCAACTCCGTGAGCGTTAACCCACATGATGAACCGGCACCCGTGCGCATCTGCCGCGGGGACCATGTAAAAATCGCAAGGTTTTTCGATGCCCGTATTGCCAGCGAATCGCACCAGATGCAGGCCGACCTCGATACGGTTTTGCCAGAGCCGCCCAAGGCGCGGATAGAGCCTTCCGTCAAAGTCATCGAGGGAGACGCTGGTATTTTTGAGATCATCGTCACCTGTTCATGCGGCGAGCGCACCGTGGTGCGGTGTCACCTGCCGCCAACGGCGTAACTCGAGGTCGCCCGGTTTTTTTGACAACTGCGTCCCTTCAGCTATTGTAGTCCCCGAACCACAAACGCTAAAAAAGGAGCTTATTTATGGCACACAAATACGAGAACAAACAGGAACAGCTTTTCGCCAAAGTGAAAGGCAAGACAGGAAAAATTTCGGACAAAACGCACGAGGAACACCTGAAGCTCTACACGGGCTATGTCAACAAGACCAACCAGATCCTCGACGAGCTGGAGAAGCTCGGCGTGCCCGATCCCGCTGACCCGAAGACTGCCAACCAGATTTTCTCTTCGCTCAGGTCACTCAAAATCGGTCTCACCTTCGCCATCGGCGGCCTCAAAAACCACGAGATTTATTTCGATATCCTCGGCGGTGACGGAAAACCCTCGGGCAAAATCGAGGAACTTATCAACCGCGATTTCGGCTCATACGAGAATTACACAAAAGAATTGAAAGCCACCGGCATCGCCGCGCGCGGCTGGGTCTGGACCGGTATAGATCACGAGTCTGGCAAGCTCTTCAACTACATCGGTGATGCACAGGACACTTACCCTGTCTGGAATGTGACTCCGTTGCTGGCACTGGATGTTTACGAGCACGCCTACTACGCGGACTTTCACACGGCACGCGCTGGTTACATAGACGAATTTCTGAAATTCGTGGACTGGAGCGCGGTCAACGCACGGCTGCCCAAAGGTCTCTGAGCTAGCGCAAGAGCCAGTGCCGTGCCTCGCCTGCCCAAGAGCCTGAACTGCAGTTTAGCAGGACAGGCTTACCCGGCAGATGCCGCGGGTATCGTGCAGATGGTGCGGTCGCACTTTGACGAGGCGGGGATACCACTCCCCGCCTCTCTTGTTTCCCGGGCAACTCACTGTCCCGGGATTGTGGTTCCACACTTGGATTTTCGGGTGGGAGGCTCTGTCTATCCACACGGCTATCAGGGGTATCTCACCGACCCAGTTCCCGAGACCGTCGTGATTCTGGGTGTAGGACATCGCTGTCCAGCCGACATCAGTATTTACGGCGCAGCCTACCAGACGCCTCTCGGCACGCTGGGGGTGGATGGGGAACTGATCGCAGAGTTGTTGTCGCACTCGGGGGAGAAATTTGCAGGGAAACGCATTCACCACAAGGGAGAGCATTCGATAGAGTTTGCCGCGGTTTACCTGCGTGCTTTGGCCTCGCTTTATCCAGAATGGGCCAATGTAAAAATAGTGCCTCTCCTCTGCGGTGGCATGCAGGGCGAGATTGCTGCAGGGGAGCCAGGCGTCAATCCTTACGATGAATGTGCTGACCTGTTGCGCGCTGCTGTCCAGCGGCTCGGGCGGCGGGTCTCTCTCTTGGTGAGTGTGGACGGCTCCCATGTGGGGCCACGGTTCGGACACCCTTTTGCTGCGGACTCCCGTGTGCTACAGAATATCGCCGCGCTGGATGAAGCTGCTTGGTCTGCGGTTGAGGCAGGAGATCCCGATGATTTTTTCCGTGCGTTCTTGCCCACGCGTAACGCGCAGTATTTTGATGGGGTGGGAGCCCTGCGTGTAGCACTCCGTTTTTTTGCGAAAGAAGCTCGCTTTGTCATCGGAAAATATGCCCAATGGCACGAGTCGTCCGACCAGTCTGTGGTGACCTTGGCCGGCGGTATTTTTGAAAATCATCAGACAAAGACATGAAACAGTATCTCGATTTATTACGCGAAGTTCGCACCAAGGGAGCCTACCGTGGCGACCGCACGGGCACCGGCACTTATTCGATTTTTGGGGCGCAGGCGCGCTACGATCTTTCGGCTGGGTTCCCCCTGTTGACCACGAAAAAAGTCCATCTCAAATCCATCCTCCACGAGCTGCTCTGGTTCCTGAAAGGGGCGACGAATATAGCCTATTTGAAAGAGAACGGCGTCACCATATGGGATGAGTGGGCGGATGCCCATGGGGATCTCGGGCGCGTCTATGGCGCGCAGTGGCGCGACTGGCGGGCAGCAGATGGCAGGAGTGTGGATCAGATAGCTGAGGTGATTGCAATGATCCGCAAAGATCCTGAGAGTCGTCGCCTGATCGTTTCCGCGTGGAACCCTGGCGAGATCGGCGGCATGGCTCTGCCACCGTGCCACGCGTTGTTTCAGTTCTATGTGGCTGGGGGGCGTCTGAGCTGCCAGCTTTACCAGCGCAGCGCCGACATATTTCTCGGGGTGCCATTCAATATCGCTTCTTACGCGCTGCTCACGATGATGGTGGCGCAGGTGTGCGGATTGCAGCCTGGAGATTTTGTCCACACTTTTGGAGATCTCCATCTTTACGCCAATCATGTATCTCAGGCGGACGAACAACTAGCTAGGGAGCCACTCGCTTTGCCTGCCATGCGGATCAACCCGGAGGTGGGTGATATTTTCGGTTTCAGCTACAGTGATTTTACTTTGGAAAATTATCATTCCCACCCGGCGATCAAAGCGCCGATTGCGGTTTGAGTGGCGGGGGATGAAGCCTTACAAAGCCATCGTGGCGATGTCGCGCAACCGCGCTATCGGGTGCGGCGGTGCGATACCCTGGCATCTGCCGGAGGATTTTCGCTGGTTCAAAAAAATCACCATGGGACACATCCTACTCATGGGCCGCAAAACTTATGAATCCATCGGACGCCCTTTGCCCGGCAGGGAGACGATAGTCTTGAGTCGAACTCAAGCTGAGATCACTGGGGTGCGGGTGATCCATGGAGTGGGGGAGTTGGCATTGCCTCAGGATGGGCGTTCGGTTTTCGTCTGTGGCGGCGGGGAAATTTACAGGATGCTGGTGCCAGAGTGCCACGAGTTGTTTGTGTCGCATGTAAAACGCGAAGTTATTGGCGATGCTTTTTTTCCAGAGTTCGAAGCCGCATTTCGCGCCGAGGAAACGCTGCACGATGATGCCGATTTCACCCTCATTCGATACGCGGCAAAAACGGTCTAGTATTTACAGACCCCGAGTGCGGCTCGTGTAGTGCCGCAGCGCGATCAGACAGCGGATGAGTTGGCAGTTGTCGCTCCAGTAGCGGTAATTGGAAGTGCCTCCCTCGGCTTTTGAAGGATAGAGCACCGGCGTGGGGAGATCGAGGCACGGGAGACCGCTGGCGCAGAGTCCAATACAGGAGGCGGTCTCGAAATCGAGGCGGCGTCCTAGCGGGAATTTCTTAAAAAAATCGAGGCACGGGCTGATGGGGTAAACCCGCATACCGAAGAGAGAGTCCGAGGTGAACCGCCCCCGTGTCATGGCTCGGGCGATGAGATTATTGAGGCGGCGCGCCCAGACTCGTTCCCATGGGGCATCGGCTCCAAAGAGAGGGGAGCCAGCGATCAAGGCGAGCGGGTGTTGGCGTGCGGCTGCGAGGAAAAGAGGTATGTCGGAGCAGGGGTGTTGGCCGTCGGCATCGAGTGTCAGCGCGTGGGTGTGACCTCGTGAGAGGGCGTGTTCCATGCCAGTCAAAAGAGCCTGGCCTTTACCGAGGTTGTGGGGATGTTCGAGGATGCAAAGATCAGAGGAGTCAGTCTCGGATGCGGTGATGTCCGTGGGGTCAGGCCGGATGCCACCATCAATAATCAGGGAGACGCCCACCCCGTGTCTGAGTGCGTGTCGAAGCGTTTCCGACAAACGAGGGCCACTGTTGTAGGATGGAATCAGAATCCTTGGAGAAAAAGACACGGCAGGGGCTTGGGTTCAGGCGAGTGTTTTGACAAAAGCTGTTTTGAGTTTTTGCAGATGGCTCATGCGGTGAAATTATTGAAATGGATGAAAGAGAGAAGTTTTTTCGGACTCGACTCAATGGGGTGTGGGTAACAGTATTTCGCGTTCAGACCAACCACGAGCGCAGAGAGAACCATGACACCGGAAGAATTGACCGAGGCAGCCCAGAGATCCGACCGCACCACGCTGTCGCTGTGCTGGGTGATGGTCCGGGACTTTGGGAAATTCTGCGATGCCTTGGATCCCGATTCCGCCGCCGAGATTGACGCCTATCTGAAGGCGGAAGCAGAAGCGGTTTTTGCTGCTGAAGGCGGGCTGTTGGTGGAGATGGGGAGTGGGGAAATGGTGGGGGTGTTCGGCGCCACTGGAGGGAGCCGTCATCACGCTTTCCATGCGCTGAAAGCGGCTGGAGGACTTGCGCCGCGTTTTGCTGCGATCCGCCAGTTTGTCTCGGGTCAAGGGGCACAGCTTCCCCCGGTCGGTGTCGTGGTGCATACAGGGGAGTTACTGGTGGTGAACCCGTCTTCACCCAAGCCGGTCTTGATTGGTGCAGCGGCAGATACCGCGCGGTCTCTGCATGTTTTTTCTGGAGAACAGAAGGTTCTGGTGAGTGAGGCGGTGATGGATGAGATCTTGGAGCGAATGCCATCGAGTTGGGAGGCTTCCAACCGGGTTCTCGAACAAGCGACCGAGGTGTCATCCGACCTGTTATTACTCAATTTGATCCCGCTCAATGACGAACTGGCAGGGAGGGGTGTTCTGATATCGCCGCGTTCTGCGGAGAGCTCGGACAGCGGTTATCTTTTTGAGTATTGGGCGACAGCAACGGTCGGAGTGTCAGGAGGGAATATAGTCTTGCTGCTCGTGACACCCCCCCAGAGCCAGAGAGTGTCCGAGGACGAGGATCTGGCAGGGGATGCCGCACCCGCTGAGACCGGGCATGCTTTTGGCAAATACCGTCTGATCCGAAAACTGGGCGAGGGTGGGATGGGAGAAGTCTGGCTCGCTCGCGATCGTTTTCGGAACCAAGTAGCGATCAAAACGCTGTTGCCCTCGCATGGTGCCTCGGCCAGCCAAGTGAGGCGATTGAAGCGTGAAGCCGAGGTCATGCTGAAGGCTGCCCACCGGAACATCTGTCGCATCTATGATGTCGGCGAAGTGAATGGGGTGTTCTATATCGCGATGGAATACATCGAAGGCGTCACCCTGCACGAGTTGCTCTGGCATGGGGTAGGGCACGAGAGCGCCACCGCGAGCCGCGAGGCTTCTGATCTCAGCGCGATTGTCCGGACTTTGCATAAGGCAAAAATTGAGAGTGCTTCTGAGGCGTTGCCAGATGTGGCAGTCGAGGAAGTGGGAGAGTCGCCCCAGGCAGCGCAGCCGCCGAAGCGCAGCAAGGTGGCGCGGACCTTGCTCGTTCCCCAAGTGCTGGCGATCGCTACAAAAATGTGTGAGGCCGTGCAATACGCGCATGAGAACGGCGTGTTGCACCGGGATCTGAAGCCGTCCAATATCATGGTGCGCATGGATGGGGATCCGGTGATTATGGATTTCGGGTTGGCCAAGATGGAGCAGTCGGGCAGGGATTTGTCCCTGTCAATCTCCGGGCAAATTTTTGGCACGATTGAGTTCATGGCCCCCGAGCAAGCAGTCTCGACCAAAGATGTGGATGAGAGGGCGGATGTGTTCTCGCTGGGCTCGATTCTTTACATGATGTTGGCGGGGAAAAAACTGTTCCAGTCCACGGGTAATCTGGCTGCGGACGCCCAGGCTTTGCAAGCCTTGCAGCCAGAGGCTCCGAGCAAATTTCGCAAGGGGCTCGATCCTGATTTGGATATCATCACCCTCAAAGCAGTGAGCACCGATAAGGCGGAGCGCTACCGATCAGTGCGGCATCTGCTGGATGATATAGGGCGCTACCAGAGGGGTGAACCCATCGCAGCCAAGCCGCTGTCTCTCGGCCAGATTTTTATCAAGTGGGTCAATCGCAATCGGACATTATCGGCCACCATCTCGAGTGCTGCCCTACTGCTCGTGGTTGCGACCATCGCCTTCATCATCTTTTTAGCGCGTGAAAAAGAAAAGGCTACCGCGGCCATGCTCCAGGCGGAATTAGCGCAGCAGGTCGCTGAAGAGAGCGAACGCCAAGGCCGCAAGAGAGCGGAAGAAGCCGATGCCGCACGGCGGGATGTCGAGCGTCTGCTGCGTGAAGTGCGCGAAGAGCAGCAGAAACAGAAAACTTTATTGGCTCAGTATGAGGGCGAAAAACAGGCTAAGGGCGAGGCTTTGCTGAAGTTGAGCCAGAGCGAGGCCGAAAAAGTGGAACTCGCGAAGGGTCGTGCGGCGAGCGATGTGCAGTCGGAATATAGCAAGGCATGGATGGAGTTCATGGAATGGCACCTCGGCACGGCCCAGGATGTCTTGCGCGGGGTGCTGGACAAACAGCCCAATCACACTTCTGCCAAGCTGTTGAAAGTCCGCATTCTTCTTTCCCAGCTCCATATCAGTAGTGCCAAGAAACTTATGGAGGAGTTGGCATCGGACCCGGACTTTGTCCAAACACAAGCGTTCAAAAACCTGCGGGCACTCGTTTCAGATGCCGAGGCTGTTTATCGCACCGTAGAAGGAGCCACGCGAGATACTTTATTTCACGCAGCTCTGGCTAAACTTATGGCAGGCACCGGAGCGCCTGAAGACAGGCAAACAGCTTTTTTTCTCCATGAAAATATCCGCAGTGGAGGGGCTGTCGTGGCACAGATAGAGGACAAGCCCTGAGCCGTCGGAGCGATGAAAAAATTGGCTGAACTTAATCGGCGTATTTCACACTACAGCCGTATTGGGGAGCAGAAGGCACGCTGACGGGTTTGCCTGACAAGGCTTCGTCGAGAGCTTGGGCCACATAGTTTTCGGCTTTGGGAATATCGGCGGAATTTGTGGATTTGATGCTATCTATGGCACCGGCGTAGATCAGCTTGCCAGCAGGATCTATGACGAACATGTGCGGTGTAGATTTGGCGCCGTAGGCTTTGCCGACTTTGCCATCTGCATCTACCAAATAGGCCGTGTGTGCGGCTTTTGATTCCGAGGATCGGCGTGCGATTTCTTCACGGGTGAAATGGCCTTGTTTACCTTCGGCGGAGGAGCAGATAGCCAGCCATGCAACGCCCTGGGCGGTATAGTGTTTTTGCAGTTCCTGCATTTTTCCTGCGGCGTAGAACTTTTTGACAAACGGGCAGTCGTAGTTAACCCACTCGAGCACCACAAATTTGCCTTGGTAATCCGAGAGCGAATGCTTTTGTCCGTCGGGGCCAGCGAGCGTAAATGCAGGCGCTGGGTCGCCTACTTCCGCCGCGGTTAAAGAGGAGGCGAGCATCATAACTGCAATGGCAAGAACAGACAGATAGTTGCGTGATTTCATAGAGACACAGGTAGTGTATCTTTGCCGATATGCAAATCGGGTAGGGGCACTTATCCAGAGTGGCGCGCGGGGAACAGAGAGGAATTTAGTTTCCTTAGTCGAAGGATTCGCCACAATACAGACATGGATGTTATGATCCCAGCATGGGTCGAGAATTCCCCGCATCCAGTCTGCGGGGTGGATACAGACTTTAGTCTCACCTTTGCTAATGCTCCCTTCCGCGCCTTGTTTCTGATACCTGAGAAACGCTCGAAGCTGCCTCTGTCCGAACTTCACGGCGGCGGGCTCGAACCACAGTTCGGAGGCGGAGATCTGACTCTTGCAGAACTGTCCCGGATGGGATTTGAGAGAGGTTTTGACTACGAGGGCGAAGGGCTGCGGCGGGATGGATCCCGTTTTCGGATGCGATCCAGGATTACGCCTGACGGTGGTGGCGGGCGTCTCTTTTTTCCAACGCCAACCGATGCGGAATCCGAGTCCGCCAGCCAACTGAGACTGCTGGAGTCCGTGGCCAAACACTCCAACGACGGAGTGCTGATCACGCGCATTGTGCCCGAAGATCCCTCCGGCCCGCTCATCGTCTATGCGAACGACACTTTTTCTCAGATGAGTGGTTACGCACTCGACGAACTGATCGGCAAGACTCCGAGGATGTTTCAGGGGCCGAATACCGACGATGAAGTTCGTGCGGAGATCCGTCGCCAGATGGAAAAATTGCAGCCGGTGAAAGTCGAGTTGCTCAACTACCGGAAGGGGGGGACGCCTTACTGGGTGGAATTCGGTATGGCGCCTGTTCCCAATGCGGCAGGCCATCTCACACACTGGGTTTCTGTGCAGCGGGATATTACTGCCCGCAAGGCGGCGGAAGAGGCTTTGCGCGAAGCCAAGGAAGAAGCCGACCGTGCGAATAGCGCCAAGTCTATCTTTCTGGCCACCATGAGCCACGAGATACGCACCCCGCTGAACACGGTCATCAATCTCTCAAAAATTTTGCTGGATACAGGACTCACTGAACAGCAGCGCGACTTGGTGGACAGCGTGCGCATCAGCGGCGATGCCCTTCTTTCTGTCATCAATAATGTCCTGGATTTCTCTAAGATAGAAGCGGGCCGGGTCGAACTCGAAAAGCGGGATTTTTCCCTCTACTCCCTCGTGGAAGAGACGATAGAAATAGTCGCGCCGAAGGCGACGGAAAAAGGTTTGGAACTTCACTGGCTGGCACTGGGTGGCTGCCCTGATTGGATAGCTGGCGATCCCACGCGCATCCGGCAAGTGCTGGCAAATTATTTGTCCAACGCAGTCAAATTCACCGGGCGCGGGAAAGTCTGGGTAGAGCTACAAGTTGTAGCTGATACTACAGACCGGCTTGTAAAAGTGTCTGTTCGTGACACCGGTATCGGGATTTCGCCCGACAAGCTGGCGCAACTCTTCCAGCCGTTCGTGCAAGCCGATGCCTCGACCACCCGTGAATACGGGGGCAGTGGCTTGGGTCTCGCCATCTGCCGCAGGCTCGCGCAGATCATGGGGGGCGATGTGTCTGCCGAGAGTGGAGCTGGGTTGGGCTCGTGTTTCTCGTTCACTTTTAGCCTCCATGAACCCGCAACTTCTTCCCGCCAATGTGACAGGAGCTATCTGCGCGGGAAACGGGTGGCAGTCTGTTCCCCCGTCTCGACCGATCTCTTGCAAGTTCAGGCTTGGTCAGCGGATTGCGGTCTTGAAATCGTCTCCACCCCCGAGGCAGCTTCTGCTGCTGATTTCTGGATTGTGGACTGGACTCTGGAGGCGGATTCGTCTCGGTGGAGTGGCTTCCGCGCCGATAAAGTGCTCTGGGTTTATCCCCGGTATCAACCGCCCAAAGAGTGGCTGGAGAAAGAGGCCGGGAGGAGGATCACCATCGCTCGGCCATTGCGTGCTGCCGAGCTGAATGAGGATTCTGCGCGGGCTCTGGGTGTTGCGCCACCGGGGACTGTGAAGGCGCGAGAAGAAGAAGTGGCGGTGGACTTCTCGAGTCTGCGCGTATTGCTCGCGGAGGATCATCCGTTTAATCGCAAGGTGGCCTCCCTGCTGTTTGCGCGCGTGGGAATCCAAGCCGATTGTGCCTGTGATGGCGAGGAAGCTGTTCAGAAACAGTCCGAGACAGGTTATGATCTGATTTTCATGGATGTGCAGATGCCCAAACTGAGCGGGCTCGAGGCGTCCCGACTGATCCGCGAGCGCTCTGGAGACGCCTGCCACCCGTGGATCATCGCCATGACAGCAGGTGCCTTTGAGGAGGATCGGAAGGCGTGCAGCGAGGCGGGCATGAATGATTTCGTGGCTAAGCCAATTGAAGAGGCCCTGTTGAGAGCTGCGCTGTCGAAGATGTTTGCCCAGCGAGTAAGAGGGTGACTTGTCTGGAATTTGTGCCTAAAGTTTTTCCTTTTACACCATGATGTCAGACACACATGTATCGGCTTCCGAACAGCCGTGGCTCTCGCACCTCTGCGAGAACTGCGGGCATGTGATCGAGGTGCAGGGTGTTTGGTCAGGGCAGAATATTGCCTGTCCCCACTGCCAGTATCCCGCCGCGCTCCCCATGGCAAACGATCTGTCGCTCTATCATAGGCAGTGTCGCGGATGCGGTGCGGATGTATATTATTCGGGGCAAGATGAGTTCAAAGAATTGAGTTGCCCCGATTGCCGATCTATCGTGGCGGGGATTCGCGCAAGAAAGAGCCAGTTCAATAAGCGAGCAGAGCGTCCTTCGAGCAAACGCACCTCCCACCCTCGGCCTGGCACTGTAGCCCGTGAAAAAGATATGGGTTTTCTCGGGCTCGGTCTCGAGAGGAAAAGGAAGCTCAAGAAGGTGTTAGCCGCCCGTGCCAAAGTGCAGCAGCAGCGTGCCCAAGAGAGGCGCGCGCTGGAGGAAGCGGGGCGTATCACGGCCATTGCCGAAGCTTTTTTACGGGGAGAACACCCCGACATCGAGGCGCTCAAAGTCCCCAGCGTCAAAGCGACTCTGCCGCCGACCCGCTCCACTCAGCGCGAAGAACAAAAAGTAACTGCTATTCCTGTAGCTCAGCCGCTTGCTTCGCCTGAGCCTCAGGTGGTCCCCGTGATAGCGCCGCCGCTAGTCCAGGTGCCAGAACCCGCAGTGATGCCAGTTCCAGTAGCGGTATCTGAGCCGTCCGTGCCTGCTATTCCGATACCGGTGTCGCCGGTGCCTGTGATTCCAGAGGTGCCAGTTTCTCAGCCGGCTTCTCTATTGCCCCAGCTTGCCACGGCAGCCCTGCCACCCGACGAGAACCAGGAGTTGCTGCGTCTCGCCAAGGAAGCCTTGGCACCGCCGCTACCCGACCTAGGACAACCATTGTCCCAGGTGTCCTCTCCTCCAGAAACGCAGACACCTGTTGAACCTGTGCCCGAGCCTGTCGTTGCGGTGTCGCACCCTGTGGATTCGGGTGTTGTTCCCCCGGACGATCTCGCCAACCTTCCGTTTGTTCCCACCCGCAGGCGGCGCGACTCCGGCGTTGCACCGGTATTGGATGGGCAGATGCCCGACGGATCGCTCCCTATCTCGCGGTCGTCTGATGTTCCATCGTCACTTTCCGAACCCGACGAACCCGCGAGAGAACACTCTCCGCTGTGGGCATCCCTCAAATTTGCTGTGCCCCTGCTGCTGCTGGCAGGTATCATTGCAGGAGCGTGGTGGTTCAAAGAGCGAGAAAAACGCGCGCAGATGGCCACATTGGGTTTTTCGGATTACGCCGATTACCGTCTCTATATGAAGGGGCGAGAGATGGCTCAGGCAGGCCGGTTTGACGAGGCGCTAGCGCTGATGTCAGGACGGGTGGGGGAGCCGAGTGTTGATCCCGTGCTGCTTTCGTTTGCACTCCAGATCAAAGCCGCCTTGCGAGTGGAGAACATCACCCCATCCCTGGTAGTGAAAGTCGTATCCTCTGGTAAAGATGGGGCAACGCAGGCGGCTGTCTTACTGGCGTGGGAATGTCTGTGGAATGCCGATGGAGCCACACGCCTGCGGGCTGCCGAGGCATTGGACGCTCACTACGGCGACGGCGAAATGAAACTGTTATCAGGGAGATTGGATATGGCACTCGGCGCGAGGCCGGAGCAGATTCTCGGAGAAAAACCCGCCGGTTATGATGAACTCGAATGGCAGAAAAAAGCGGTTCACTGGCATGCACTCAATGCCCGTCGAGGCAACGCCCGATCCCTGGACACCCTGAGAAACTGGGCAGCACCCGCACAGGAGAACCGTTATTTGCGAGAAAATGCCAGTGTCGCTCTGCTGGAAAATGGCGACCATTCCATAAAGGATACCGCTCTGGCTCTGTTTGGCGAATTAGCCGAAGCCATCGCCTATCGCGTAAAAGAAACCGAGAGACTCGGAGGGCCTGGTCCACAAAATCCCTTCGGGGCAAAACTCAAAAAATGGGCTACGGTGGACTTGGCTAAATCGGTCGCGGCCACCCATCGAGCCCTTTACATGCAGGAGGTTTCCGAGGGTATGCGCCGCTTGCTGGAGTCTGCTAGGACCGACGCCTTGTATGGAGAGCTAGCCATAGCGTCTGTTGTGGAGATCGTCCGTGCTCTCGGTGAGGACTCAGGGCGCTCCCTGCTCAGTGCCAAGGATTATTGGGTCACTTACCAAGAGAAGCTTCAAGCCGAGGCTTCTGCCGCGAACTCTGATGAGAATCGCGTATTCCTTGGGATCACGAAAAAAGTTTTGAAGGTCATCCACTATCAAGAGATGCGGCTGGGTGAGGAAGAAAAACGCGAGGCTATCGAGAAAGAAATCCGCGCCACTCCTGAATCCGAAAAAGCTCGTCTTTGCCTCGACATGGCCGAAGCCGGGGTAGCTGTGGCCAGCAAGGTTGCAGCCGCGATGGCCGAGGGAGAAATCGGGGCACCCCCTACCAAGGTAGAGGAGAAAAACCGTGCTGTGCAGATCTTGCTCGAGCATGGGCCAGAGGCCGTGCGCCCGTGGCTGGTCAAACAACTTTCCTCCAGCGATATCAGCATCTGCTACCGTGCTGCCCTGCGTCTACTCGAACTCGAACAGGCTACCAGAACGCAGTCTGTGGCGCGAAAGTGAGGTGGGGTGGACCCGAGGTCTGACGGGGGAGCCAAGCAGGGGATTAGTCCTGCGAATTTTTCACGCTGCTTGTCCGCGTGATCTGGTGCGTCAGGATAAGACTGGTGTGTCTAGCAATATGAAAGGTGATTACCATGTGAATTGAACCCAGATTTTGCATTAGACACCATGTTTTCTACTGATGCAGAGCTAAAAACACCCGAAACATCATTACCCATTTGGTGAATATAACACATTGATTAAGAAACGAATCAGGGTTTTGATTTCTAATGCTTTGCATTAGAAACTGAAGAACGCAGCCCTTCCTAATGCAAGATCTGGGTTGAATGTTGAACATGAAGCCGAGCGGGCATCCGAAGGGAGTAATTCCGAGGGTG
>DYRQ01000133.1 GCA_020718645.1 Verrucomicrobium spinosum | reverse complement strand
CACACTGACCCCTAGTTCCTTCTTGGCTATTATAGTGGCACTTTCAAGCCTTCGGCTTCAGCCAGCTTCTGATTGGCGTCGAAGGTGAGAAATACCTTAGCCCCTAGATGGAGTGCGGTGGCAACATGCAATACATCGAAGGCATGATGTCCGTGATCACCGATGGATGCTTGCGACGCGGTAGGCATTCGATGGATCGCATGGATCGGCCTACTTTTTGTCTAGCCGTTTGTAAATCCAGTTGGGGCTTCGTCGCAAGTCAATGACCGCCCAGATCGTTACTTCATCACTATCGACTGAGTAAAATACGCCGTGGGGAAAAACTCTGCTCAACAGTCGATGGAATCCCAGAATCTCACGGTGAATGCCAGCAGTGATCTTCAGACCTTCAATATCCGAACGCAGACAGGCCGTGAAGTAGTCTCCCAAGCCAAATTCTTGTGCTTCATAAAAGAGAAAGCCCTCATTGAGATCGCCAAATGCATCCTCAGAAATGAGTATCTTCTTCATCCGCGTCCAAGAGCATATTTAACCTGGTCCCAATCAAGAAGCTTGGCTGTTCCGCTCTGAACACGCGCTTGGCGCTCCCTCAAAAGGGTCATTACTTCCTCGGAGACAGGAGCTTCCTCGTAGCGCTGCCGCATGTCCTCCCAGATGGCCTCCATGATCCGAATCTTCTCATCGGCAGGTAGGATTTTGATGTCCTGTGCAGTCATGTTCCAAATTTACCCAACTGACCGAGAAACGCGATTCTTTTTTGTCGAAAGTATTATTCTGCCAAACTAGTTTGGGTATAGATTTTTTACCTTACGCACGATCGTAATTATGGGTGGTTTATACATATCTTTGCAAAAATAATGGAGGCTTGGAAGGCTGGATGAATTTGATTTCTCGACTCATTTTCTACCACGGCACGCACGGAATACACGGACGGGGAAGGGGCGCTGAGAGTGGGGTGAGACAGGCTAACATCAAGCAAGATGAGGATGCGTTACTCGCGTGCTATGGCATCATCTGGGTTGGATCTGTGATGCTATACTTACTACGCCACTGGCGCAGTGCCCTGCACTTCTTCGAGAAATTTCTTGGAGTGCACGACGGGCAGATCAATCAGCACGAGTTTCAATAAACTCAACACAGCATAGACTATTGCCCAAGTGTGCAGCCACTGCTCATTGAGATGAGAAAGGTCGAATTGATTACCTGAGAGCTTGATCTGGGGCGGTCCTATCTGCCATCCATCCGCAGATGGAAAATGAAAATGCAGCCATTGTCGCCATTGTTCGGGTTCGGTAAATAGCAAGAACCCGAGAGATAGTAGTAATAAAAACCCACCCAACCATGTCCAACAGATCTCCAACATACGCGCCCACCTTTTCCTTTGCCACAGCGCGCTGGCGATAAAAATGCAGAGGAAAAATGTTAGGTCCAAAATAGGCTTCTGCGCCACGCAACTGAAAAACACTCTCTGGAGTGAGGTTAATCCCTCTACAAATGACAGCACCGCCAGACAGCGGCACACATCCACATCCCATTTCCTGAGCAAGTTATCTATAAGTCCAAAAGTCATTACCAGTCGCCTTGTTCTACGAGTGATGGTGGGTCAATTTTTTGTCCGGCCAGTTCGTTGTTGATAAAAACTTTCACCCAGATCCCCTCTAGCTCGTCTTTGAGGGAGGTAGAGCCGTCTGCATGGTGCCAGCCGGGTTTCATGGTCGTGCGGCCAAGCTTAACGATATCGGTATCGAAGATACCCGGTTTTGCAGTGCTTACAGGCTGGGTTGGCTCCCAAGTGCCTGGCTGGAACTTGCACACCTTGTTTTTGTCTCCCTTGTGCCCTGTGTCATCTTTCCAGTAAATTCGGTAGGCCACGCGCACGCTTCCAACTTCGAGAGGTTGTGCGCTACGAGGTGCCACTGTGACCCCATAGGACCACTGTGTGTAGTCATGAAATCCGTAGGCGCCCTTGGTTTTGTGGACAAGCTCCACCCGCTCCATCTTCCCCACTTTTTTCTTAAGCACGCGAACATCGGCCTGGGGTTTGGCACTGGCCAGAGCCGGATCCACCGTAGTTTGCACCACGGCAGGCGCTGGTTGGGCAGGTGTTGTCTCCGGGGCAGCGGACGCGGGCGCTGTGGCAGTCGCTGGCTGAGAGGAGATCCAATCCAGACCCGCTTCGATCAACTCGCGGGGGGCGTTCACATGCCCACCTTCGTGCCGCTCGATTTTTTGCGCCACCCACGAGGGCAACACCGGAGGCAAGAGATCCACCTCCACACCGTTGGAGTCGTCTTGCCCCATCAGCATGCACACGGCGAACGGGTTGGGGATATTCCTGACACCATAAACATTCTTGTGTCTGCCTGTTTCATCGTAGAAAAAGCCCGCACCGCACAAGAGCACCCCGCGAAAACCCGGACGGATCTGAGCGAAAACTGAACTTCCCCGAGCACCGCCTGAAAAACCCGTGGCATACTTTTCGTCGGCTTTGATTTTAAAACGCTGAACCGCGTCATCGTGCGCAGCCAAGAAGTTGCCGATGATGGGTGACCACGGCCCGTTTTTGGCCTCGATCAACCCGATGCCAATCCAGCCTCGGCTGTTGAGTCCTGCTGTGTAGCTGCTGGGAGAGGCACCACCGCCGGGGGACATGATAAAGAGCACAGGATAACCCGTCTCATGATCTGGAGAGTAATTGGTTGGCAGATAAACTTTGTAGTTATACTCACCCTGCTGTGGGGGATACAGCATTCCCGAGGCATCCAGTTTTTCACTGCCGGTGTAGGCGCAGGTGATGGAGGTGACCATGCCCGGCGAGACGACGAAATCCGCAGGAGTCACCTCAGCAAACGCAGGGAACGCGCAGGCGCAGATACAGAGTGTAAAAAATAAATTTCGCATGGGATATTTTTTGATGATTATTGTTAAAAAGACCAGTTCTATTTCTGGGGAGATAGTGGCCTACCAAACCCGCTGAAAAGTGGCACCTGCCACGCTTGCGGCGACACGAAGGGGGAGGGGCGGGTTCTACCACGGATGACACGGATAGCACGGATGGGGAAGGGGGGAGTTATCTCACGCGGAGGCGCGAGCAGATAATAGTTTTTACAACGGATAAAACTTATATTGCCCTTTTCAGGCTATCGCGAGGGATTCTGCCCACTTGCAGGGAGGCATAAAAGAGACGCTTGCCCAAGTGAAGACGAGAGTTTACAGTCTCATAAAGAAGATAACTTATGAGGGTTGACCTGACGAAATTCAATGAGTGGGCTGGTGGGGATCCAGTAATGGGTGCGGAATTGGCTGGAGATTTTGTCGAGGCGTGCCGTGAGCAGGTGGCAGCGCTCAAAACTGCTGTAGCTGCTGATCATGCCCCTAAAATTAAATCGGTGCTGCATGCGCTCAAAGGCATCATCGCCCAAGCGGGTCGTAGCGAGGCCTACGATTTTCTCACAACTGTCGAAACCAGCTACGAGTCTTCTGGTGTAGCGCCTTTAGTCGAGGCATTTCCTGTGCTCGACGAACTTTTGTCCACAGCCGAGTGCGATGCAGTTGCTCTGAAAGCAGCGCTTTCAAGCGCCTCCTGAGAGAGAACTCCCTCGGTCAATGGCATTGCCTTTCGGGTGCTGCTCCTCTCTGTCGGATGGCTGTATCCTATTCTCGTGCTCTTTTATGATCTGGGTTGAATATGATTTACCAAATCGCGTTATTCCTTTAGCATCCTGACACTATGGCAAAACTGCTCGGTCTCGATATCGGTTCCTCCTCTGTCATTGCCGGAATTTTAGACGGCAAAAAAGTTCTCAAAGAAGCGCCGCGTGTCTTTTTTCCCTCGCGCTGCGATGGCTCACAGGTGGATGTGGATCCCGAAGCGCTCTTGGCCTCCATCGCAAAAGCCATTCGTTCCCTCGGGGCCGAGGCGAAAAAAGTTGAAGCCATTCACTTGGCTGTCATGTGCCCGGCTTGGGTGGCTATGGATAAAAAAGGTGAGCCACTGACCCCTTTGGTCACGCACCAAGACAGGCGGAGCGTGGCTGAGGCGCGGGAGTTGGAAGCGCGCATCGGCAAGGCTAAGCACCTAAAAATTTGTGGTTCTCGTCCGATTCCTGGTGGTATCAGTTCCACCTCATGGGCATGGCACAAAAAGCATGCGCCTTCCGTTCTTAAAAAAGCGGATCTTGTCGGACACCTGAACACCTTTCTCCACCGTCGCATGACTGGAGCCCGGGTCATAGATCCATCCAACGCTTCCTTCACTGGGCTCTACGAAAGCTTGACCCTCAAAGGGTGGAGTCCCGAACTCTGTTCCAATCTCGGTGTCAGCGCTTCGCTGCTGCCGACGGTTCTTGAATCCGATGTGGTGGCCGGGCGCATCACCCCTGAGGCCGCTGCCGCCTTTGGTCTCAAGGCAGGCACCCCCATGATGGTTGGTATGATGGACGGTAGCGCGGGCATGCTCCTCACAGGCGCAGCACATGGACAACTTTTTAATGTGGTGGGTTCCACGGATGTTTTGGCTCTGTGCACCGAGTCCCCACGACCACATGAGAAGCTCCTGACCCGGGCTCTTGGTGTGGGCAAGAAATGGCTTGTCGTGAGCACCCTCGCCGCTGCTGCTTCTTCGATCTATTGGGCGCGCACTCAGTTCTTCCCCGATGTGGAGATAGAGAAGTTCCGTGAATTGGTTCATGCCCTCAGCAAGAAAGGCCCAAAAGCCGCAGGAGGCGTCTCCTTTGACCCCTACATGGCTGGCGAACGCACCAGCGTGGAACAGCGTCAGGGTGCATTCACGGGCATCACACTTTCCACCACACGCGAGCAGATGCTCTCGGCTATTATCGAAGGTCTCGTGCGTGCCAGTGCCGAACGCATCCCTCTCCTGCAAGCCACAGGCACCACGCCGCTAAAAACGGTGATGGTCTCTGGCGGATCGGACAGGCTCGATAAAATATTTCATCGTGATTGGCCGGGCACATGGAAATACAGCGCCATCACAGATGCCACCATGCGCGGTCTCGCGAGCATGGAGCCGAGAGAGATCTAAAGGCTCTCAGTGGTTTTCCTATAATATCCGCCAAAGCGTTATGATCCTAATTCCCGCAGTTGCGAGAGTGAGGTGTCGCTGCTAGGCGTAGGCTAGCCTGTTCTC
>DYRQ01000043.1 GCA_020718645.1 Verrucomicrobium spinosum | reverse complement strand
CAAGCCAGCAACACAGCGAAAGCGATTACCTTCACAATCTTGTTAGGCACTGGCAACCCTTTTGCTTCGAAGTGAGCTACGATTTCGTCTAATGCCTTAGACAAGTCTGGTCTTAATTGTGATTTATTTTCCATATCAAATCGGGGTTTATTTTTTTGAAAGTGTTCTACCTTTAACTGGTGTTGGACTGCTAGGCTCATGATTGACTTCCTGTTCGTGGATTAGTAATTTCTGCCGGATATAAAAAATGAGGGCTTTTTCAACGAGTTCGCTTAACATGACACCCTCCTGATGGGCTAGGGAACGGGTCACTCGCGCTGTTTCTGGTGTTAGATGTATGGTCATGCTGCTGCTTTTTTGGTAGGTGGATTGAGTAGGGGAGATATAATAGTCATCGTGCCGCACAATGGCTGTCCAGACATGGACTGGTAGTAGGTGCATTGCGAATAACGGTTGCCCTCTGGAAGCTGGTCGGGCTTGGGATAATTCATGATACGCCGCATGGTGTTTTCTGGTAGACCGATGCCTGCCGACTGGTCGCGCAGGTCAGCTAGATCATTCTGTTTGAAGAATACAAATTGAGACGAATTCCCGAGGACAAACGGACGAATCCGGGAATTTTTGAAAGTAGCGTATTGTTGAACGATAGAGTTCACCCGGCAATTATACTTTCTTAATCTCATGTAGAATTCAGCTACTAACTTTTCCCCGCCGGGAATATCCGTGAAGGCAGCTAATTCCTCAAAGATCACCTCTTTTCTCAGAGAGCGCGGCATGGTGGTAATGATTTGCCGGACTTGGTTCATGATTAGAAAGCCGGCTGCTACCTTCATTTCCATCATGGCATCAGGTATGGAGCCTAGTTCGAAGTGAACGATTCTGTCTTTGAGCTGTCGGTTAGAAAGGCCGTCAAATAATTTCCCGTAGGCTCCATCGGCGCACCATTGAGATAGTCGAGTAGCGAGTTGGTTCACTTCATCCCGATTATGCTCCGCGATCGGTGCGGAACGCATCATGTTGACTAGCTGGCTGTGGGTGGGGAAGTCGCTAGGCTCAAACCATGAATAGGCCGCATTACGAACAATGCGTGAACCGGTGTGCAAGGCCGTGGACACCTTTTCTTCGGAAATAGCAGCCAGTCGCGTTAAAATCGTGTCATCATTTTTGGCTATTAGCTCTTTAATGGCTAAGAGGGCTTCGGCTGTGGTGGTATTAGCGTCAAGATCGCTCTTGTATTGATCGGCCAAGATCGCACAACGGGCGATGTGTGGTAGTCGCTCGTAGTTGACTGAATCATGTAGCCATTCATCGAAACGGTCTTCTAATAGCTGGTCAATGTATTCGGCAAACATGGCTTGCCGTAAGGCTTGCTTTTCTTCGTCTTTAGATGCACCTGCCATGACGGCCACTAGTGAGGCCGCTATGCTAGTGTGCATGCCGGTTAGCGCGGAGCCATTGGTGTCAAAATAGTTGAAGGTGATGTCAAGATCGGGATGGATAATAATGGGCTGGACGCCCATATTCTTCAGCCAAGGCAGATAGGAAAGACCTTCTTCAATTATGCAAGTGAAGGCATAATAGGGATTAGTCTGCGAAAGAATATCCTCTTGGGTCTTGCTCTTGCCAGTGCCGCTGGTGCCGAAAGTAGCGCAATGTTGTGGTGAGCCTCCTACGAATTCGCGGTATGAAACAAGGCTGCGATTATCTCCATCGTAGAGGGCTTCCGCGCCTTCTGGGTGGCCAGTGAAAGAGGCAGAGAAGGGGAGCATGTCGGCCAGAAAAAATGAAGTGCCGTAAAGCCGGTAATGAGGGTAGTCCGTCCATGTCCAGCCGGGTATAGAGAGAGCCCATAATTGTAGTGCCGTTTGAGTGCAACAGCACTCCTCGAACTTAGCGGATTCGAGGCCGTTAATGGCCTGTTTGAGCGCGATAGTTTTAGCGGTCAAGTTGTCAATCTTCTGTTCCCAAAGGTGAACGATGAAGTCAACTTCAAAAGGCCGGATGACACCCCGCCGCAACTGCTCAATCTTCGCCTGCTTCCTGCCAATATCGACTTTTAGCGATGGTTTTTTCGGAAGATCGGCCATCAAGACTTTGATTTCCGCTTCTTCTTTTTTGATTTCGCGCTCGTTATTTTTGGGGTAGAGATTGACTATAATTTCGTAGTCCAGCAACGGCAACTTAGTCAGCATGTTGACAATGCCGGTGTAGGTGTTGCGCGGCCACTTAGTTAGGACTAGAAAATTATGCAAGTAGCCGTCCATCTGGAAGCCGTAAAGAGGTCGGTGATTCTTTTTTGATTTTAGCAGGCTAACTACTTCTTCGATCTGGCTAGCTGGTGGGCTGTGCTGACATTGCCAGATATTGCCATAAATGGAGTCGTTAGGATCGAGCGTAGTAAGCTCGTCTGTGCGGGTGAAGTCGGATGGGTTGAAATAAGAAAACAATTCATTGTAATTGTCTTCATTGGTCATGGGAGTGAGTTGACCGCCGATAGGAGAGAAGAGGTTTCGAAAATTAGCGGTCTGGTGCTCAAACTCTGTGTCGAGCTGGTCGGTTAATTTATCAATTTGCTGTTCGATGCTGTTTTGAAAAAAGCGAAACGAATGAGAGTGCTCAATGCGTTTAGAGAGCCACAATGAACAGCGTTCGCGCCGGAGTTGCCGGTTGGTCATCTGGTGCCAATGACGATTAAAGCGTTCCTCACGGACTCGTTTGCACCAAGGGGCGATATTCTCGCCAAATGATTCGGTTGCCCGTTGGTAGGCCAGCAATTCCTTTTGATAGTCAGAGTGAACAGCCCACCGGATTTGAAGGCGGCTTTCTTCTGCTACCGAAAGCATGATGCCCTCGAGGGCGTTAGAATACGCTGTCAGGAACTGTTCTGACGCGTTGCGTGTGTCTGGCACTGAGACTGACCAGCCTTTCGACACAAATCCCCGTTGGTCGGGCTCTCCCCATAGGAGGAAATCCTTTAAGAAAAATCCATCTGGCGGCATTTTCATTTGGATCTCCGGCGGGTAGGTCGGCGGGTATTGCCGTCTGTGACAGTTGCCCAAAAGTCGGTTTGAAAGGAAGATGGTCGGTCAATGCAAAAAAAGACAATATAGGCAATCGTGCAGGCTAAGGGAATGACACTGATAAGGGTGTTGAGAAGTGGCGGCATTCTGAGTAGCACCGCCAAAGCCAGCCAAATGAATATGCCACCCACGAAAGCCGCGATTGCGGCGAGGATGGTTTCCCCCGGGAATTCCAGTCCAGCAATCTTTAGGTTGCCGGAACTGGTGGACGAACTGGATTCCGTGTCTTTCAGGGAGTGGCCTTGAAATCCAAATTTACATTGATCCCTTTTGTAAGTGTTGTTCCCCAAAACACCGCGAAAATAGCGGTGATGATTAAAGGTCCCGCGATCATGAGGGCCGCTGTCATAATGCCATTTCCGGCACCCTCGACACCTTCCTTACGCTGCTCTAGCGAGGAGTTTAGGACAATGATGCCCTTTACGAATATAAATAGCAGGATCAGGCCAATGATGCCGCCGATACCGTTTTTGAGTTTCGTGCCAACATTGGCGGCGTCGAGGGTTGTTGTTTGCGCTAACAATACGAGGTTGTGCATAATGTAGTCTGTAAACCACATCATCACAAAAGTTTGCTGTCAGGCACCCACCTGAACAACTGTCATACTTGGCACGAAAAACTAACTTTACATGACATATATTATACAAAGTTATCGTAATGTTGCCTTACTTGGTGTTGACTTCAAATCTCGGCTATGGCAACTGTTTTTCACTGTGGTTCTCTCAAAACTCTTCGCCTCTTGGTTTCGGCTTTCGTTTATTTCTGCGAGTCTTTTTTGTCTCACCGTTTCTCCTGCTTGGTCTGACTCCTGTTGCCCCCAATCCACAGCCCTCAAAATCTATTCCATCGGCAATAGTTTCGCCCAAGACGCCACCTTCTATTTGCCAGACTTTGTCAAAGCCGCTGGTGCTCCGTATTCCCTGACACTCGGTGTCACTGTTATTCCCGGAGCTTCACTCGAGCGCCAGTGTGAATTTATCGAAGCTGATAAGAATAAGCTGCTGCCCGACAAGCCTTCTTTTGAATCCAACTTCTTGCCCAAGGAGAGCAAGAAATCGCACGCCGAAGCGCTCGCTCTCGAGAAATGGGATTTCGTGACCATCCAGCAAGCCAGTATCCTGAGCCCTCGCCTAGAGACCTACCAGCCCTTTGCCACAAAACTCCGTGATTTGATCAAGAAATTAGCGCCACAAGCCAAGCTGGTCATCCACCAGACTTGGGCTTACCGCGAGGATGCTTGGGACTATGGCAAAAATTTTGGAGGTCTTGACGCAGAGAATATGTATCAGCGCCTCACCGCTAATTATGAAAAACTCTCGAAGGATTTTTCAGCGCCGCTCATCCCTGTTGGCGATGCATTTCACAAGGTCATGACCCATCCTGATTGGCGTTTTGAGCGCGACCCAAAGTTTGATTATACTACCAAACCCCCCGAAAACCTCCCGATGCCGGAGGAACATAAATCGCTCCATGCAGGAGCCAAATGGAAGCTCAACATGGACACCCATCACGCGGGAATCAAAGGCAAGTATCTAGGTGCTGCCGTGTGGTTCGAGTTTTTCTATGGCAAAGATGTGCGCGAGGTCGCGTTCCTGCCCGAAGGTCTCAGTGCTTCTGAGGCCGCGTTCCTGCGTGAGGTCGCTCACGAGGCTGTTATTGCACGAAAAAAATAAGTATTGGAAACCGTTTCTCCAGAGTCTCTCTGCTCATTTTTGACCCAAGGGTCGGTGTCGGACTACTTGTCTCACCAACGCTGGTTCGCTGGCAAAAATAGGAGTGTCCGCAAGGTATCCATCTGCGATTGCGCAGAATGGGGCAAAGTCGCGGGCTGTAATGCAGAGCCCACCAAAAACCGGTATTGGCTCTGTATAGTGCAAGTCGCTTTCAGTGGAAGTGAGGAGCACCGATATATCCTCCCGCTCTCGCTCAAGTCCGGCGCAGATGCAGATGACGCTCAGCGCCGCCACCCCAATTCTGTAGTGTGCCAGTGCCATGTAGGCTCGAAATCTGGTGTGCTGGTAGATGCTTTTTCGGATCCTCTCTTTCGCCATTGCCTACTGTGTATTATCTGTTCGGGTCGCAAGGTTCAGTCTTGGCACGGCACATACCACTCGCACTCCACTGCTCGTGCTGAACCCCTCTTGCACAACCTTCGTGGCAAGTCTCAATTACTGAGCGCAGACCAGTCCAATTCCGCTGCGATATTTGGAGACTCCGCATTCCTCAAACTCTACAGGCGAATCGGGGACAGCCCGAATCCCGATGCCGAAATCAGCGCGAAGTTGACCCGCCACGGATTCCCCCACTCGCCCGTTTTTTTAGGCTCCTTGGAATATTGCGACCATACATCTGACGGGCGAGAACGGGTGGCATCTGTCGCCCTGTTACAAGAGGTCGTTTCGCACAAAGGCACAGCTTGGGATCAGTTTCGGGCGGCAGCCGGCAGGTATTACGAGCGCGTGCTCAGTGCACTGGGTGTGAACTCAAAAATCGCAGGCCATTTGAATGCCTCGAGAGCCATATTGCAAACTCATCTGCGGGGTCAGTTCCTCCGCCATGCGCGTCTGCTTGGTGAGGTAACAGCAGAGCTTCACACTTCGCTGTCCGAGATAGATTCCGGCTCCGAGAGCCAACCGGAAAAATGGACCGAGCAATCCCAACGGGGACTCATCCACAATCTCCGGGGCTCTTGGAAAGAAACGCTGCGCCTGCTCGAAAAAAAATCTGATGAGCCCGCGGTTCGTGGGCTGGTAAGTGCGAAGGAACTGACTCGCCTAGATGAGATATTGATCCGCCGGCTCAACTCCAGTGTCCAAAAGGGCTGCGCCTTTGAAAAAATCAGAATACACGGAGATTATCACCTCGGCCAAGTCCTCCGCACCAGCCACGGTTACACCCTAGTAGATTTCGAGGGAGAACCCACGCGTCCCTTCGCTGAAAGGCGCCTCAAACAATGCGCTCTGAAAGATGTGGCCGGCATGATCCGATCGTTCGACTACGCCGCGCACGAAGTGTTGTTCAACCACCCCTCCCTGCGAGAACGGGATCGAACCACCCTGCGAGTTGCAGCGACAGCCTGGAGCACCCGAGCCACGGAATCATTCTTGTCAGGGTATTTGGCACGCACTGCTGGCGCATCATTTTTAATCGCCGACAAGATGAAATCTGACGAGTTGCTGAGACTCTTTGTGATCGAAAAAGTCCTCTACGAGATCCGCTACGAATTGGCGCATCGCCCAGCGTGGGTCACCATCCCTGTGCGTGGATTGCTCAGCCTTTTATCCGAGACACAGCATGCGCCAGTTGCTGGGCCATGCTAAAAATTGTTCTATTTTAGAAAAATCGAGTTGATTTACGATGATTCTGATAGCACATTGAGATTCTGTGACGGCCACCAAAACTAAGGCAAAATATACTCGTGTGCTGCTCAAGCTGAGCGGCGAAGCACTTCAGAGCGAAGACGACTCCATCTGTCCTATCATAGTCTCGGCACTCGCTGAAGAAATCAAACAGGCTCGCGCTACTGGCGTCGAACTTGCCATCGTCGTGGGCGGCGGCAACATCTGGCGTGGAGCCATTGCCGAAAAGGGCGGCATGGATCGGGCTTCAGCCGATTACATGGGCATGCTGGCTACAGTAATCAACGGATTGGCTCTCCAAGATTCTCTGGAAAAACGGGGTGTTCATACCCGCGTATTGACTTCGATTGATATGCGCAATGTGGCCGAGCCCTTCATTCGCAGGCGGGCAATCCGACACCTTGAAAAAGGTCGTGTTGTAATTTTTGTGGCTGGCACAGGTAACCCGTTCTTCACCACAGACACGACAGCCGCTCTCCGGGCCACGGAGATGGGGGCGCAAGTCGTGCTCAAAGCCACTAAAGTGGACGGCATCTACGACAAAGATCCGCACCGCTACAAAGACGCCAAAAAATTTAAGCAAATCGCGTTCACAGACGCCCTGCAAAAACGGCTGCAGGTGATGGATTCAGCCGCGTTTTCCCTCTGTATGGACAACAGCATCCCCATCGTAGTTTTCGACATGTTCAAGAAAGGCAACATTAAGAAAGCTGTCCTCGGTCAAAATGTCGGCACTTCCGTGAGTGCTGGACCAACTATGTTTGCCTGAGTCCGCCCGCTGTTTTTGCTCCCGTAATTCACCCCCAACCCAAGGAATATTTATGAAAATACACTACTCGGTTAGACACCTAAAACTCACCACAGCCATCCGTGATTATGTGGATGATAAAATCGGCACGATGGATCGCCTAGACGACTTGGCTCTCGGGGCTCATGTTGTGCTTTACCACGATGAAACCAAAGGAGCCAAACCCTTTTGCGTGAAGGCTCACATCGCCATCCCAGGTAATGACATCCACGCCGAGACACACGATAAAGATCTCTATGCCGCCATTGACTTGGTGGTGGACAAAATCGCAGCCCAGATGCGCAAGCACAAAGGGAAAATCGTGGCCAAGCAAGCCAAAGTCGCCGCCAAAATCAAGCGCACAGTCCGCGGGAGCTAAAAGCCCCTGTTTGAGCGATACTACTATTCTTCACTCTTTGCGGTTGACGAAAGCCTACCGCTAGGAGCAAACAAGATGCTATGACAACGGACGACATTTTGCTGGAGGCCGAAGAGGCCATGATAAAGACCATAGAGCGTCTCTCACAAGAGTTCAGCTCTGTGAGGACGGGCAAGGCTTCCCCTGCCTTGGTCGAGAACCTCTCGGTCGAAGCCTACGAAGGCACTGTCATGAAACTGAAGGAGCTGGCAGGGCTCTCTACCCCTGAGCCCCGCCTACTCGTGATCCAGCCATGGGATGCCGCCGCTGTGGAGCCAATCCGCAAAGCACTCGAAGCCTCTCCTCTGGGTATCACCCCCCGTGTTGACGGGAAACTCATCCGAATCCCCTTCCCTGAACTCTCCCAAGAGCGCCGTGAAGAGCTGGTCAAGGCTATCCGTAAAATGGCCGAAGAACGCCGAATCGCCATCCGCCACTCCCGCCGCGACGCCATGGAACAGATCAAGAAACTTCAGAAAGATGGCAAAGTGGCTGAAGACAGCGCAGAAGTAGCGGAAAAAGAAGTCCAGAAACTCACAGACCAATACATCACCCAAGTGGATAAACATCTGGAGCATAAGGAAAAAGAGTTGATGAAAATCTGAGCTTGGATCATTGGGAGGCTGCTGCCCCATTGATACAAGAACACCCCGATCAATCACCCTTTCCTGTTGGCTCTACGCAAGAACAAGCATCGTGTCCACTGATCCCCTTTCTCCTGAACAAGTCGCTCCACGGCGATTTTTCTATTTCGCCCTGCTTTTTGTAGTGCTCTATATCGGCACCTCATTTTGGCCGGCGATTTTCGATGATACCGAGGGTCAGTATGCCGGAGCAGCGCGGGAGATGCTCGAACGGGGTGATTGGCTGATGCCGACGAATAATTACATCCCTCGCATCCAGAAGCCTCCCCTGCTCTACTGGATGCAGATGACCTGTTATGAGCTTCTAGGGCGTTCGGTCTTTTCGGCACGCTTGCCCAACGCGCTGGGTCTGTTGACCTGGCTTTGGACAGCCTCGATGATTGGACGCCAAGTTGCCGGTCCTCGCGGGGCATTTGCTACCTTGGCCATTCTGGGCACGATGTGCGGTTTTTTCGTCTTTGGCCACTTGGTTCAACCTGAACCGATATTTGCTTGCTTCATCAACCTCACAATCTGGTCTTTCCTCAAAGCTTGGAAGCGCCCCGAGCAAGCTCAGGCATGGTTCACTGCCTCGTGGGGTTTTATGGGCATGGCCTGTTTCTCCAAAGGACTGCATGGAGCTGTTTGGCCATTGATGGCCGCTGGCGTTACTTTCCTCGCCTGTCCACCGAGCCGCAAGTTTTGGCTCGGCCTCATTTCTTGGCGCGGTTTTCTACTTTATGCCCTGATCATGGTTCCGTGGTATTGGCTGGCAGAGAAGCATTATCCGGGATTTTGGTCCGCGCATTTCGGTGATGAACAGATCGCCCTGAGCGTAGATCAGCGCTCCGTTCCCACAAGCGAACAGGTCGAACTGTGGGTCTTCTTGGTGCAACATCTTTTCCTCTGGCTGCCAGGCGCACTTTTCCTGCCGGCGGCTTTTTCCAATCTGAAAGCCTCGTGGAAACATGATGGCAAAGACTGGGATAAATTTCCAGGCACCCTGATGGCAGGCTGGTTTGGCATTGTGCTGATCACCTCCTGCTTTTCTGGACGACAGGATTATTATACCATGTCCTCTTGGACAGCTATCGCTGTCTTTCTCTCCGCTGCCTACACCTCCACCACCAGTAAGTCGTGCTGGTCCTACAAACTCCCTGGCTATATGCTGACCGTCTTCGGTGTGCTCGGTTTTATCGCTGCTGCGCTGATTATCCAAGCTGTCGGCGCCCCCTCCGAATTAGTGCCAACCTACAATGAACGGGCTCACCTCTGGGATACTCTGAAAGGGTTTCCCGCCCAGTCTTGGCGTGATGCTTTGCCGATTCTCCTCACCACTGCTGCCTCGATGTTGATCGGCGGCCTCTATGTAGTCCGAGCTGCCTCCATGGGCGATCCTCGCGAAGCTGTCCCTGCCACTGCCAAGGCTATGATCATCCCTCTCTTGTGTGCTGGATTAGGGTTCGGCGTGATGGAAGAATATTTCTCGCTAAAAAAAGTCGCAGACTATGTCAACGAGAAGGTGCCAGTCCAAGCGATCGTTGTTTACGATGGCGAACCCAATACCTGCGCCAGCCTCTTCTACTACATGGATCGCCGGACGCATCTCGTCCGCGCTCGCGCCAACGCCGAGTTTGGTCCCCGAGACTTGGGTGTAGGCCTAGACCATTACTTGGATCACAAGGAGTTCTTGGCCAAATGGCAGTCCAGCCAACCCGTCTATTTGATTACTGAAGAAAAAGATCTGGGCTACTGGAAAGAACGCATCTTCCAGAATGGCATCCCAGCGGAGCTTGCCAGAAGTGGCACCCGCATCTTGCTCGGTAATGGCCGCTGACTCAGAGCACTGTTTCCCTTTCGCTACCATCGAGGCTTTAATAGCCTCGCGACAAATTTCTGATGCGGCTTCCCTGCTCAAAGCTCACGGGCATACCCTGCCAGAGCCTGCGCACCGATATTTAAATGCCCGCATCGCCGCCGCGGAGAATCGCTTGGACGAGGCTCTGGCGCTCGCAGGAAATACTGGGGATAGCGGGTATCTCGACTCCTTCCCTTTTCTCGTTCTGCGGGCAGAACTTTTGGAGTCATCTGGTCGCGAAGAAATCGCTGCGGACACTTGGCTCAAAGCCGCTCGCACTGGGGATATGCCAAGACAATGCCTAGTCAATGCCGGGCGTTTATTGCTCCGTCTAGGTAAGACCGAACCAGCCAGGCAGGGGCTTGCTGAGGCCATAACTTTTCCTCCCAATGAACCCGTGGCTTGGTTTTACTACGGTGTCAGTCTGGAGCACCACGACAACCGCTCGGCGTATGATGCCTTCACCAAAGCCATGCAACTCGACCCAGCTTATGGAGAAGCCTACTACCGCTACGCATTGCTGCGCTTGACTTGCGGGGAGCACGCTGAGGCTTTGGAGCCAGCTCAGATGGCCGCACAGCTTTTGCCAGATTACCCTGCGGCACATAATTGTCTTGGCAGAATCCAATTGGCCTTGGGCGAACCTCTTCCCGCTCTCGCATCCCTCCTGCGTGCTCACGAATTAGCTCCCTCTGAAAAAGGGTTTGCTGACGATGCTGCCACTGGCTGCGTCCAAGCAGGCAGGGCTTTGCTTATCGCTGCTGAATACGCGCAGGCCGAGGATCTTTTTTCCCGCGCCGCTGCCCTAGATCCATCCTATCCGATCCCCCACATCAATCTGGGGATCGAACTCCTTCGCAGAGGCGACTGGGAACATGGCTGGGCCGAATACTACTGGCGACACCAGATAGCTCAAACCACTTGGCACCCTGCCCCGCCCGAATGGCAAGGGGAACCACTCGACGGAAAGCGCCTCCTCGTGCTGACAGAACAGGGGCACGGGGACACTATTCAGTTTGCGAGATACTTGGCTCCAACCAAAGCCTGCGGCGCTTCTGTTCTTTTACTATGCACTCGTCCTGTCACCCGTCTCCTCGCCACTCTCCCATGGGTGGATGATATATTCTCAGGGGAATCTTGGGAGAACGATTTCAAAACTGCTGATTATTGGGTGCGCCTGATGGATCTGCCCCTGCGCCTCGGTCTCGAACCTAGGACAATGTCTGTCCCACCTTATTTCACACTACCAAAAACTCAACCTGTTATCCCGAGAGATAAACCCCGGGTTGGAGTTGCTTGGAGAGGAAATCCGAAACACAGTAACGATGCCGACCGCTCGGTGCCATCGCAGTTGGCGAATTTTTTTACTACGCTCGATGGCGTAGAATGTGTCTCTCTCACGCCGTTAGCCGCACACACTGACCCAGATCCCCTGCCCTCGCCTCTACTTGGAACAGCGGATTTTTTTGACACCCGAGACCTGCTCGCCTCGCTGGATTGGGTGATCACTGTGGACACCTCTCTAGTGCATCTAGCCGGAGCTGCTGGCGTGCCGACTTGGCTACTGCTCCCTCCCCTGCCCGACTGGCGTTGGGGAATCGAGGGAGAAACCACACCTTGGTATGACCGCGTGAGAATACTGAGACGACAAAGAGGCGAAGGCTGGGCCAGTTTTCTCCACCGAGTCTCAGGACAAATAAAAAACTCCCCAGTTTTCTAAGAAACCAGGGAGTCTGTATGGTGGTGGGGTGACTGACTGAAGGGAGTTTGTTAGCGGATCATTGCAGGAGCTGCAGCACGACCTGCTGCGAGGTATTCGCCTGCGCCAGCATGGCAGTGCTCGACTGGAGCAAGATGTTCGCTTTCGAGAGTTGCGTGGACTCAGCCGCCACATCCAGATCGCGGATACGGGAGTTGGCCGCCTCGACATTGATGCGCTCAGTGCGGATGTTGAAGATGTGGAAGTTGAACTTAGAAATGTCTGAGTTCACTTCAGCGCGTCGAGTCGTGATGTCTGCCAACGCTGCATTAACGACGGGGATCGAAGAGATGGCCGAATCCACACTTCCGATCGAAATCGTGCTCAAAACCGTTTCGATAGATATTGGTTTGAGCGAGAAGGTATCTACGGCACCATCAGCGTTGATAGACACTGTGACCGAGGTGTTCGTCGGCGGAAACAAAATCGTTCCGTTGAAAGTTGCGTTACTGGCGATGCGATTGATCTGCGATTTGAGAATTTCAAACTCCACAGCATAGTTAGCGCGGTCTTGTGAACCGAAAGCACCGTTTGTGGCGCGCTGTGAAAGTTCGCTCATGCGAGTGAGCATCTCTTGGATAGACTTCAAAAAGCCGTCCGTAGTCTGCGCAAAAGAGATCAGATTCTGCGACCCCTCCGCGGCTGCCTGCAATCGCCGGACAGTGGCATCCAGCTTACCGCTGACCGCTACGCCTGCCGCATCGTCCGATGGGTCTGCTAGGCGAGAACCCGACGACATGCGCCGGATTGACTTACTTAATGACTCATTGTTGAGCGTCAGATAAAATGACGCGTTCAACGCTCCTACATTTGTTCCTATGGTTGCCATACAACCTCCCTGTATTTATTGATCCAATGCTATCCCTGCATGGTTCCTGTGATTTGTCGCAGGTGCGAAGTCTTCCGTGCATCCTCCCGGACACACACACGCTGGGCTGCCATGCCAACCATTCCGCCTCTCATTGGCGATTCGTGTTCTTCTCGGATAAAAGACTTCACAGGGACACAATTAGCACAAGGTGTGCCAACTCATCACGAAATCATGCAAACAACTTATTAACAATAATCTGCGTTATATGACACTTGCGCAAGTGGGGTGATTTGAAATTTAACAGCAGGAAAGTGAATCCTTGTGGTGATCTGAGAAGAGGAAAAATAATCCGCTTCCAATTACCCTGTTTGATAAATCTGCCGATACTACAGCCGTAGGCAACGAAGTAGAGGTGCTTGTCCCACGCTATCCGAAGGGTAAAAAATCTGATGCCCAGAGCCCCCTCCAACTCAACTTATCTCTAGGGTAAACCTCTTTTCAGTAAGTTGCTTTTCCAACAACAAACAAATCCTCCCCATTTTCATTGCCGATATTAGGATATCCCCAGTGTTCCGATTATTCCCTCCAGAAATAATCTTAGCGTCCTCACGGGCAGATGTCAGGGGTTACGAGACGCCTCCTACCCTATAACCTTGGTTCTGGAGTATTTCGCGAATTTTAGCAGGCTGATAGCCTTGCATCTCAATTTCCCGCCCTTTCACGGCACCACCGCAACCACACTGTTTTTTCAGCAGAACCGCTAATCCTGCTATCTCCTGATCTGTGATGACCTCATCGAAGTCTCCGATGACCAGCACAGCTTTCCCATTGCGTCCAGCAGTCTCCTTGCGAAGCACCACCCGACCTTTCTTGGTAGGACGCAGGTTAGGGCTTTGGGAAGAGGATGGCTCGTCAGGTCCCTCTGGCAATCCTTCTAAGGATAAAGCAGCAAAAGGTTGAGCCAGTGGAGACGATGGGGCTGAGGTATCAATTTTTTTTAATCGTTTGCTCACACTAACAAGATGCTCCAGAGCAAAAAGAATTCAAGAATCCGTGCTATTTTTTGCGTCGCAAGGGTCAACATACACGGGCGGGATGGCATGGGACACTACACTCGGAGTCTCTGTCCCCACTGGAGCTGATTCCACCACCAAATGCCTGTTTTTGATGAAGTAGGAAACACCTGAAAAAATGGTGATCG
Source organism: Verrucomicrobium spinosum (assembly GCA_020718645.1). Classification (GTDB taxonomy): domain Bacteria; phylum Verrucomicrobiota; class Verrucomicrobiia; order JADLBR01; family JAIBCM01; genus DYRQ01. The sequence goes on along the minus strand of DYRQ01000043.1, from coordinate 6,953 downwards.
CGGTTGCCCAAAGATAGAGCCAATAGAGAGAGTGAGAGAGAATTGGATAGAGCAAGAATTGATCCAAGTCGTAATCGGCCAAACCTGCCATCTCCTCGGCAGTCTGAAGCACTAGCATGGTGATGATCGCTACCATCTGCGAGATCGTCTTGTGTTTGCCGAGTTTCTCTGCCGCCATGACGATACCCTGCGATGCCGCCAGCGTGCGGAGACCTGTGATCAAAAACTCACGAGCCACCATCGTCATGCACATCCAAATGGGAGCTTCGTCGTAATACGAGGCGTAAAACAGCGCCGCCGTTACGAGGATTTTGTCCGCCAGCGGATCCAGCAGTTTACCAAGGTTGGTGACAAGGTTCCACTTCCGAGCGAGATAGCCATCCAGCCAGTCAGTAATACTGGCCACGACGAACATCGCCATAGCCACCGTGCTGCGAAAAGGCCAGTCAAAGGAGATGACAGCAACGAAAAGCCCAGTCATTACCAAGCGGGCACAGGTCAGTTGATTGGGCAGATTCATCGTCGACTCTCTTTGCATCCTTAAAGGCTAAAAGCAAATAAGGCGAGCTGTTTTTCATCACGATCGGGTGATACTTGCGACGCTAGGTCATTGAGCTTGGGCTCGCACCCGAGAAGATTTCGGCTTCGTGCCGCCCTCTGCCACGAGGTCATAGTCCGTCGCAGCCTGAATGGAGACATTCGCAAAACAACCAACAGGCAAGGTCGGAGAGCAATACACCGCTCCATCTATCTCTGGGGCATCCCACTCCGTGCGTCCCCTCCCGGGAGCCTCGACCAAGATTCGTTTGCTGGTCCCGATTTGAGCCTGAGCTATCTCCGAAGCAATGCGGCGCTGTAGCTCCATCGCTTTCTCAAAGCGCGATCTCTTGGTCTTCTCTGTGGTGTGTCCACTGAGTCCAGCGGCTTTGGTCCCCTCCTCTTTGGAGTATGGGAAAATGCCTAACCTTTCAAATCGGGCGTCTTCGATGAAATCGAGCAGTCTCTGAAAATGCGCAGGCTTTTCGCCGGGGAAACCAACGATAAAAGTTGTGCGAATCGCCAGCCCAGCTATGCCCGCACGCAGACGCGCGATCAGATCGAGAATATGCTGTTCACTCGTCTCACGACGCATGACGGATAGCATATCACCATGGATATGCTGGAGGGGGATATCCACATAACGAGCCACTTTTTTTGAGACGGAAATAGTTTCGATGAGTTCGTCGCTCCAATGCGCCGGATGCGTGTAGAGCACACGCACCCAGAAGTCGCCTGGCACCTGATCGAGTTGGCGCAACAGCTCCGCCAACGACTCTCCCCGAGTAGAATCTACCGGCTGGCGGGGACCCGCTTTCTGTTCCCAGTGATCCATGCCAAAATAGGTGGTGTCTTGGGAAATCAGATTAATCTCGCGAACGCCCTGTTCCACAAGCTGCGCAGCCTCCCGCACCACAGAGTCTATCGTGCGGCTCCTGTGCCGGCCTCGCATCTGTGGAATCACGCAAAATGAGCACGGATGGTTGCAGCCCTCGGCTATTTTCAGATAGGCAAAGTGAGCTGGAGTCAAACGCAGCCTCGGGGTATCCCAGTCGGGGATATACCGTGGCCTCGGTGTCACGAAGTCCCGCTGGCCTTCTCCCTCCCACACTTGACCGACGATTTTCGCCACTTGCCCCACCTGATCCAAACCGATAAAAGCGTCTGCTTCAGGAAGCGCCTCGGGGAGTTCAGCGCGAAATCGTTGCGCCATGCAGCCTGCCACAATCAGTTTCTGCGTGCGCTCTCGTTTGCGAAGCCCTTTCAGACGGTTGGCTTCAAAAATGGCTGCGATGCTCTCTTCCTTGGCGGATTCAATAAAACTGCAAGTGTTCACGATCAGGACATCCGCCTCCTCAGCCTGCGATGTCACAGGATAACCCTGCGAGGCGAGAGCCCCGAGCATAATCTCGGAATCCACTAAATTTTTGGCGCACCCGAGAGAAATAATGCCCACAGCCGGGCGAGTGCAGGTAGAGTCTGTTTTCATGGGTAGAGTATGCACGAGAAATGGTGGTGCTCAACGGCACAGGCACCACTTCTCAAAAAAATACGAAAAAACTATTGGGTAAAACGAATGGTATGGATCCTGGATTTGTTCCCGAGGAGCGCTGTAATACGGGTAAGCATAACGCTTTTTTGGGACTCGAGCGAGTAGCGCAAAGGCGCGTTGCCCACCTTCACCACCAGCGTGCCTCGAACCACTTTGTCCGGTTGGCTGTCTCGGGCGTTGAATTCCCCGACAATCTGAGGCCAAGCCGATACCAGTCGCTCGTGCTCCGCTCTCTCGCTGATTCGCAATTTGCTAAGCAATTGCGTGATGATATCCTGAGCAGCAGAAGTGCGATCAGGGATCCATCCAGAGTCAGGCGGAAGCCCACAGAGTTGACTGTAGGCCGACGCCGCAAATGAATCGTAGCCCTCCGGCTTTTCTGAACCTGAGGGGATACCGGTCATCAACCGTTATTGCCGATGGCCTCGACGGGGCAACCTTCCATCGCGTCTTGGCACTGCTTGTCTTCCTCAGGGGAAACAGGCTGCTTTTTCACATAGGAATAGCCGCCATCTTCCCACCTGGCGAAGTTCTCAGGAGCCGTTTCGCGGCACAGATCGCAGTCAATGCATTGGTTATCGACAAAATATTTGCCGTTCACATTTTCGGGATATTTGTTGGAGATGTCAGCCATAGTATTGTCCTGATAGTTTCTTGTTAGTGTTTTTCTTGCAAGGATTCTTTCCTTCTTAGAAAAAGCGGTTAGAGGAAAGAACGAAAGAGAGCAATCGTAAATTCACCGCACAGCAAACAGAGTTAGCTACAGAATTCAGATGAACACCAGAACCGACACGATCGTAGCCCTCTCCAGCGCCCCTGGCTCAGCGGCACTATCCCTGATTCGGGTCAGCGGTCCAGCCGCCCTCTCCATCTGGAAGCAACTGGCTCCCGCTCATGCTCGACCACTGATCCCCCGCCGCTCCACACTCGCCCAACTCGACCTCGGCGGCGGCTCCGGGGACTCCGCTCTCGTCACAGCCTTCCATGGCTCCAGCTCCTTCACGGGCGAAGACATGCTCGAGATCACCTGCCACGGCAATCCCACCATCGTAAAAAAAATACTCGCCCGAGCCTGCTCCTCCGGCGCCCGACTCGCGAAAGCAGGCGAGTTCACCCAAAGAGCTTTTTTGAATGGCAAGGTGGACTTGACCCAAGCCGAAGGTATCATGGACTTGATCGCAGCCCAGACCGACCTCTCGCTCGCGGCTGCTCTCGCCACTGTGCGTGGAGGGCTGCGCGAAAAAATTTCCGAGCTCCGCGAGTCCCTCATCTCCGTGCTGGCACATGTCGAAGCTCACATTGATTTTCCCGACGAAGACATCTCCCCGGATACCTCTGCCAGTATCGCTGCACAGCTCGCCAAGACAGCGGATCACATCCGCTCCCTGCTCGCTACGGCTGAGTGCGGCAAGATATTGAGAGAGGGCATCCACATCGCCATCGTCGGTAGAGCGAATGCTGGCAAATCCAGCCTTTTTAACACCCTCTGTGGAGAGGATCGCGCCATTGTCGCCCCCACCCCTGGCACCACCCGCGATACCGTGGAGGAGTGGGTCACCATAGGCGGCGCGGCGTGCAAACTGTCTGACACTGCCGGCCTGCGCACCTCGGACGACGACATCGAACAGGAGGGTATGCGCCGTTCTGTCAAAGCAGCCGCTAGCGCTCGCATCCTGCTCCACCTCTTCGACAGCCAAGAGGGCTACACCCGAGAGGACGAGGCCATCGCCCAACGATGCCTCTCCGCTGCACCTGTTCCTCCCACCCTGATTCTCGTTGCCACCAAGCAAGATCTCCAGGCCACCGTGGCCACCCCGCCTCAGAGTCCATGGTTCCACATCTCCGCCACTACAGGCCAGGGCATCCACGAGCTGCGTGAAGCCATTGCCGCAGCCATCTGGCGCGGAGACGCTCCACCAGTCGAAGGGGCTGTCACCATCAACGCCCGCCATCGCCTCTGCCTCGAAAATGCACTGCCGGGCATCCAGACAGCCTCGGCAGGCGCTCTGTCCCACCTCTCGCCAGAGATCCTCTCGCTGGAAATCCGTGAGGCGCTTTCAGCTCTTGACGACATCTGCGGCGCAGCCAAGAATGAGGAGGTGTTGGACAAGCTTTTCAGCACTTTTTGCATTGGAAAATAAACAACCTAACACGACGAAAACCATGAACCTTTACCCACTGCTCAGAGACCAGCTTTTCCGCCTCGATGCAGAAGCTGTTCACCACTTAGCTCTCCACTGCCTCAAATCTCCAGTGGCGCCCGCGCTCTGCTCGATTATCACCGACAAACCCCGCTGCCAGTCCATCAAACTCTGGGATCTCCAATTCTCTAACCCCATCGGTCTCGCCGCTGGTTTCGATAAAAATGCCGAGGCCATCCCCGCTTGGCAATCCATGCGTTTTGGATTCGTGGAAGTCGGCACGGTCACTCCCAAACCCCAAGTCGGCAACCCTCGCCCACGCGTGCGCCGCTTCCCCCAGCACCAAGCTCTCGTGAATTCCATGGGCTTCCCGAATGATGGTCTCGAACTCATTGCCCGCCGCCTCCAGCACTACCGCCGCCTCCCGGCTGCTCGCCGGATCCCTGTTGGCGTCAATATCGGGAAGGCGAAACAAACCTCCCTCGAAGCGGCTCACCAGGATTACTGCCAATGCTTGCGCGGGCTCCACGCTTTCGCCGACTACTTCGTCGTCAACATCAGCTCGCCCAATACCCCCAACCTCCGCCAGCTCCAGAACGAATCCGAACTGCGCCGTCTCCTGCTCCCCATCCGCAAGGAAATGGACGCTCTCAACTCTGGCACCACCGACAAAAAACAACTCCTGTTCAAGATCGCCCCAGACCTCGACGAGAAACAGATCGAAAAAGTCGCCCAACTCGGCCTCGAGACTGGGATGGATGGCATCGTCGCCACCAACACCACCCTAGACCATTCTCCTTTGCAACTGGATCAACCTTTGCCCGGCGGTCTCAGCGGACACCCACTCCGCGAGAAAAGCACCGCCATCATCCGATTGCTCTCCTCCCACCTCGGAGGACGCATCCCCATCATCGGCTGCGGAGGAGTTTTCACGAGCGATGATGTGAAAGAAAAAATGGATGCCGGAGCCACGCTCGTGCAGATTTACACCAGCTTCGTTTACCTTGGCCCCAGAAGCGTGAACCTCCTCCTACCTTAGCCCTCGTCCGGCTCCCCTATCGCCAGCCAAGGACCAGCTGCAGGCCCCGCACGAGCTCATTCTCTCATCTTATTCTCCTTGATTCATCATCAGACTCTGGCATTATAAAAGCATGAAAATAACGGTGGATATTTCTGACAAAGACCTGAAGGACATCATGCGCTTTACTGGGGAAAAGAAGAAAGGCCCCGCCATCGTCAAGCTGGTGGCCGACAGCCTCATGCTCAAACGGCGGCGCGAACTTTCTGAGGAAGTAAAATCCGGCAAAGTGCGTTTTGATTTTCCCCACTACGAAGCCATGCAAGAACTCGACAACAAAAGCCCGTGGGACAAGTAATCGACACCTGCATCTGGATCGACCACCTGCGCCAACGCACGCCGGAAGCCACGCGCCGGGTTACGGATGCCGCCATACACTCCGAGGATGCGCTGCTTTGCGAACAGGTGCGCTTCGAGCTTCTCTGCGGAGCTTCGCGCCGGGAGCGTCCACAACTCCTGCGCAGGCTGGAAACCATGCCCATGCTCCCCACCCCGCCGCAGATCTGGCACGCCGCAGCCGAACTCGCCACGAAAGCGTGCGACACGGGCCTGCATGTGCCTTCCGTGGATTTGCTCATCGCCGCAATCTGCATCCACTTCGATGTGGCTTTGACGACTTTCGACGATCACTTCGGCAAACTCGCCGAGCTTTCCAAACTCCGCGTCAATCTGCTGATCCGCCCCGCCTGACAAAGTTCGAATGCCGAAGTGCGAATGTGGGACTGATCAAACTCGCCAAGGATCTTGATCTTGCCACAAAACGCCCATGTGATACCGTTGTGTTATGAAGTCCCATATCAGTGCCACGATTGATAGCGATCTACTCGAAAATTTGAACTGTTTTGGGAAGGAGGAGCGACGCACCCGCAGTCAGATCATAGAATTGGCCTTGGAGCAGTATCTAAAGGAGAAAACCAAGCGCGATGATGAAATCGTGACTTCATCGGGTCGCTTCGGAGGCAAGTTCAGTCGGGAAGAGACCTATGCGCGTTGAAAAGATCAAGGGTCGCGCCTTGGTGGATACCAATGTGCTCATTTACGCCACACTCACCGCCGATCCTCGCCATGAGCAGGCGCGGGAGGTGCTCGCCCTGCGCCACCGTCCAGAGGTGGAGCTGTTCATTTCCGTGCAGAATCTGGCCGAGATGTATCCGAACCTGACCGGTCCCAAGAACCAGCCACCGGACAGCCCCGAACTTGCCCGGAATAAAATCCAGTCGCTCGCTCGTCTGCGCGGGATCACGGTGCTCCCGTTGACGCTGGAAACGGTTCATCTGGCATTGGACCTGTGCGTCTCGGGAGGGGTGGCTCGGCAGGGCTACTTTGACCAGCAGATCGCCGCACTGATGATCCGCGAAAACATCCCAGTCATTCTCACCGAGAATGTGAAGGATTTTAAAGGGATTAAGGGAATTAAGCCGATCAATCCCTTTGCCTGACCCCAGTGGCGGGAGGTAGAAGATCAAGCCGCTCCCCACAAAGTGCCCCTGTAGTGTTTGAGAAAAACGGTTGATTTTAGGGGGGCTCTTGGGTAGTTCTCCCGTGTGGTCAAAAAAGCGAAGACAGACAGTGGGGCCAATCTGGGATTTGAAGCCAAGCTCTGGCTCGCCGCCGACAAGCTCCGCAACAACATGGACGCGGCGGA
>DYRQ01000132.1 GCA_020718645.1 Verrucomicrobium spinosum | reverse complement strand
CTCGCGTCCCTACACCGCAGAGAAGCTCGCCGAAGTCATCACCGCGCCGCTGCCCAAAGCCTTCGAGCACCTGCCCGGCAAAGGGCAGATGCAGGCGGAGGCGGTGAAGGTGTGGGCGGAGGCGCCAGCAGCGTTCAGGAAGTCTGGTCGCGGGAGCGATAGGTCTGAGGATCTGCTGAGGCTGATGGAGCGGACCGAGCCTGTGCCTGCTGGTAGTGTGGTATATCGTGGGGAGAAGTGGCGGGATGAAAGGGCGGTGGAGGAGCGGCTGAGGTCTTTGGGGGCTGGTGCCCCTCTGCATGAGGTGGCGGCATCTTCATCGTTCGATAGTGGCGTGGCCGAGGTCTTCGCCAAAGGCATGCCGTGCGAGGTGATCTACGAGATCAAGACGGGTGGCGGCGGTGTCAATATACAGCCGACCGTGGCCAAGGTCAACGAGCAGTATCAGCAGGAGCGAGAGGTGCTATTCTCGCAGAGTGCCCGCTTTAAATTGAGGGATGTGAATAGGGTGCAGGGCCCAAGCTCGACACGCTATTTTGTGTCGCTGGAGGAGATTTGACTGTGACCGCTTTTTTCAATGTAGAAAAAATGAGGCGCGGGAAGCTGGCTGATGCGCTGAGATTTCTCGATAGTGGCACGGAACGATTCTTCGGACCATCCTTGGTCGTTGGAAAGTGTGATCCCATTGCTGAGCTTGGCGGCCAAAATCTTCATGGTGGGAATGTAGCACAGGTGGCAAATGGCTGCAAGTAGGGAGTGCAGGGGGTAGATGGAGACCTAATTGAGATATGAACACCCATATCAATATCGAAGATCATGTCACCCCCGCGCTCAAGACGCTGCTCAAAGGTGTCAGCAACAAACGCTCCCTGCACAAAGCTATGGGCATGGGCGTAGAGACTCTCGTCCGCACACACCTGCGCACTACCAAGGCGACCAAGCGCAACCGGCTAGGTGCTACCTCCACAGGTTTTTGGCAAAAGGTTCTAGCGTCGGTCACCGTGAGTGCCAACGAGTCGGAAGCCGTGGTCAGCATCCCCTACCGAGGCGCGGCTCTGCACTACTACGGCGGCACCATCTCCCCAGTCAATGGTGCGAGAAACATCGCTATTCCAGCCCGCACGGAAGCGCACGGAAAAACCCCGCGAAAATTCAAGGGCGAGCAGCTCCGCTTCATCATGTTTCGCTCGGGCTCAAAAGCGCTCGCTGGCCGCAGATCAGGCCTCGTTTATTACTGGCTCAAAGACCAAGTCACCATCCCGGAGGACAAGTCCGTCCTGCCGACAGATTCAGATATGTCAGACGCAGCGTTGCAGGCGGCTGCTAACTACTTGGCCGCTACCGCGTATTTCTCTCGCGCGCGATCTCTAAAAAAATAAGCGTTTTTCAAAAAAAAAACACCTCGTTTAGCAGGGCTCGCACGGCTGCCGCACACGGACAATCTCCCCCATGCAAGCATGGGGCATGACTCACACCAAACAGCCGCATGAGGTGTCCAGATGATACGCGAGATCAGAGACTGGGACACCTACTGCGCGTTCCTCCTCGAGTTCGAGGGAGTCGTGCTAGAGCACGACTCCGACGACGCGGGCGGCCTCACCAAGTTCGGCATTGACCACCGCTCTCACCCAGGCGTGGACATCGCGGCTCTCACCCGCGAGTCAGCGCTCGCCATCTACCGAGCTGAATATGATGCCGACCAGCTCGCTCACGCGCTCGGCGTGCCGCTCGGCCTCGTGCATTTCGATGCCGTCGTCAACTGCGGCTCCAGGCAGGCAGTCAGATTTTTCCAGCGCGCCTGCCTGCACAGGGCTCACATCAACCCCATCCTCAGCATAGCTGCCGACGGCGTGGTCGGTCCCGCCACACTCGCCGCTGCCAGACTCCGCTGCCCGTGGTTCGCCGCCGCCATGCTCGACCAGCGCCGCGCTTTTTACAACCATCTCTCGTCGGAAAAACCCCGGCTACAAAAATTCCTGCGCGGATGGCTCCGCCGCTGCACCTACCTCGAGGTCAGCGTCCGCGTAGCGCCAGATGTCGTATGAGCCCGGTCGAACAGCTCCAGCTCGATGTCGCCGCACGGCTAGAGTCGGTCGAGTTCTTCGCAGACATCCCAGTCTTTGTTGCGCGACCACGCGAGAATATGAGCGCTGTGGCCATCATACAAAAAATCGAGTCCGCTCTCAATACTCTGACGCCCAAGTCAGGCAAGAAAGGTGCAGCGCTATTGGTGAAAATGCCCACCGCTGAGATGCCTGCACCCGACGCGGACAGTCCTCTGTTCGAGTGCTCTGTCTCCGTATCATGCCACGAGAATCCCGCGGTCAATATGGGCGCGCTTGGCACACAGAAGAGTGTGGAGGATATTGCGCTCACAGTCATCGCCTCGCTCCACGGTCTCTCACTCTCCAACGGTATGCAGCAGCTCTATGCTCAGCGAGACTGCTACACTCCACTCGATGACAACTCTCTCCCTGGCCAGTGGGTCATCGAGACAAAAGTGGCTACTAGGTTCAGGTTTTCACGCGGGGCTCAAGTGCCTGTCCCCTCCATCGCGGGCACGCCCGCCGCTGTCTCGCTCTCCGGAGCTCCGGGCGCGAGCATATACTATACTGCCGATGGGTCTTACCCGTCGGCGCAAAATGCGGATGCCGCGCTTTACGCGGGGCCGTTCGCTGTGGGCTCCGGCTCTCTGGTGAGGGCAGGTGCATACATGACGGGGAAGCGACCCAGCGACATAGCAGGCGCAATAATCAAATAAAAACAAAAGGAGAAATAAAATATGGACTTGGCACTAATACTGGGCGGCTCTGCGCTGCTGAAATATCGCGGGCTCACGCTCTACACGAAAACGGGCATCGAGGTGAAACCGACACTGGAAACTTTCGACATTGAAATTGATGGCCCAGGCAAAGCCGACGAACGCGTGAAGGGAAATAAAATCACGCTCTCGCTAACGCCCTCCGGAGCGTTCGGCGATGTGGGTCGGCTCTTCCCTTACCTCTCGCGACAGATCGGCGAGATGGCCGTGCCAGTCGTCCCGGTGACTGCGCTCAATACCACCAACAACCAGGCTACGGCGACGAACCACCCGTTTGTCACGGGCGACCGCGTGATGTGGGGCACTCGCGGGACGCTGCCTGCGGCCACGCCCGCGCTGGATGTGGACACATATTATTTTGTCAACGCGGCCTCGGCTAATGCGCTGACACTGCACCTCACACGCGAGGCCGCTATCGCCGGGACAGACCCCGTTGACTTCACGGCGGCTGGCACTGGTGACCAACTGCTCGTGGGACAGTTCCCTTTGGAAATTTACACCAAGCTCGGCAAGCTTATCGCTTTCCACTCAGCCGCCATCACCAAGCAACCAACCTTTTCGGGCTCGGCTGAAAAAACCATGTGGGGCGACGCGGAAATTACTGTGTATGTCAAAAACCGCGCCCGCGTCACAGACCCAAACAGCATCTACGAGATCACCGACGCGGCCTACCCGGGCGACGATTACTCCTCTGAGGACATCATCACCCAGAGCTACTTCGTCGCTTGGGCAGACCAAAAAGTGGTGGAGTCTGTCACTGCTCTCAGCGATGAGCTGGGGATCACGGCACACGCTCTGACAAACGGGACGAAGGTCTATGTCGGCACGACCGGCACGCTGCCGACCACCACGCCGCAAGTGGAGCTGGAGACGTCCGTGTTCGCACGCTCGGCAAGCGCGAATGCTGTGACGCTGCACCCGACACAAGCCGATGCTGTGGCAGGGACGAACGCGATTGACTTCACGGATGCCGGGACGGGGACGCATTTCTTGACGGTGGACAACCCGCCCTTCTCCCTCATGGACACAAAAATGGGAGTGGAGCTGGAGTTCCCCGTTTCATTCGAGGATGTGTTGACCGATCGCGACGGCATCGTGAATCAAAGGCTCTCGGCCATTTCAGGCACGGCGAAGTTGCAGGCCATGTCGCTGGCTGAAGCGGATGTGCTCACGGCCCTGCGCCTCCAAGGCAGCACTGCGGCACGGGGCAGATCGCTCTCGGCTGCTGGCAAAGACCTCAACATATTCGCCCCTGGCGTCTTCGCACGACTAACCAAAGCTGCACTGAAAGCCGCCCCGCTAAAATTCAACATGAAGGACGACCGCGTCGGCGAGCTCGAGTTTGTTGGCACGCGGCCAGTCTCCAACGGCACAGTGCAGCCGGTCGGGCGCATAGCTGCAACAATCGCTTGAGTTTAAGAAATGAAAATATGGTGGGAGGACAGGTATATAGTGACGGGCGACGCGCTCTCAGACACGCTCGCCGGACCTATCACCATGTCTGCCGCCCAGCTCGTGCAGATCGCCCAGTTTGTCAGGGGCACCCGCATACGAGCCTTCGCACGCGGCAATCGCCAGCACACCTGCTCTATACTAGTGCACCGTGTCTGCCGCACCGCTGCCGAGGCCATGCAGCTGGCCGCCACAGCCCTCCAAGACCACGCCACCAGCGGCACGCTCACCCTATTCTTGGACGATGGGGGCTCGCTCTCTTGCCCGGAGGCATGCCTGGCATCCTGTGCCCCAGAACGCTACGGCACTCACCTCCTGCTGACCTTCGAGTTCATCTGCCCAGCGTGGGTGCCTGGCGGAGACCCGCTGCCAGAAACTGAAAGCATTGTTATGAATGGAACCCTCACTCTCCTGTCTGAGGTGGACTCTGTGGCTGCCTCCGGACTAGCTATGCCGCGCACCCCAGCACGCATCCTCCTCCAGATCGAAAAGCCCGACAGCACGGCCCCAAATATATGGCCAACCCTCAGGTCTGGCACGCTCAGCTCTGACGGGTTCGAGGCCGACCTATCCGCTCCGACTGACAGGGCTGGTTACAAGCTCCACTGGTTCGCGCTCTGATTATATGAATAAATACACCACCACACTCCTGCTCGCCTGCCTGCTCGCCTCCGGTTCTATGCCGGCACTCCATGGTGCAGGCACTATGGACATCAGCAACGGCAGACTCGTCTCAGAGCTCAACGCAAACGGCTTCGACATAGCTGGTGCAGACACTATCACCGCGACCGTCTTTGTCGGAGCGTTCTCACTCTCGTCTGCGACCGGCTCCCTACCGCTGACCCACCTTGCTCAAACAGGCGCGTCTCTCGGGCAATCGCTCGTATGGAACGGAACGGCATGGGCACCATCTACAGGCGGCGGTGGCGGCAGCACATGGGGCAGTATCACAGGCACGCTTTCGGCTCAAAACGACCTACAAACTGCGCTGGATGGCAAGGCC
>DYRQ01000131.1 GCA_020718645.1 Verrucomicrobium spinosum | reverse complement strand
CCAGATCGCCCTTGAGCGTGTGGAGTTTATTTGGGTCGGTCTCGTTGCTGAGGATTGCCCGCCCCGTCGTTCCAGCCTTGGTTAAACGGGAGAAACCATGAGTCCTTCGCCGTGCCGCCCTTGCCTTTGAGGGCGGTGCACATTGCCACTTCGTGGTCGTCCACTGCGAAGTGAACGACACAGCGGCCAAATGCGAACAGCGTCTCGCGGGGATCGCGGTCCCGTTTGTATTGCTCGATGGCATCTTCCACCGTTTGCTTGGTCAGGCTGTTCTTTAGTTCAAAGGTGATGAGCGGCAGTCCGTTGATGAAGGCGCACAGGTCCAGCGAGCGTTTGTTTTCCCGACTGAAGTGAAGTTGCCGCGTGATGCTGAAACGGTTTTTCGCGTGTCGCTCCACCGCCTTCGCATTCTCCGGCGACGGCGTGCCATAGAAAAGGTCGAAGCTCAACGGCCCGTGTTTGATGCCTTTGCGCAACACATCAATCGTTCCCCGCCGCGTGATTTCCCCCTGCAATCGGGCGAGGAACTTCTGCCGCGCCATGCCGTGCTCGTCTTTGTAATTTGCGATGCCCAACTTCGCCCATTCCTCCGGTTGGGTCGTCATGAGGAAGGCGAAGAGTTGCGCCGTATCCACCGCAAACTCGCGGTCATAACTTTGGGGGCTTCCCGCGAACCAACGACTTCCAGCCTTGGCGGGCGCATCCTCGGCGACGACTCCCGCTGGGTCAGAAACCAAGCCATCCGTCCCGGTCAGGTGGCGCATGATCAGGGTTTCGAGTCCTTTTTCGCTGGTGTCGGATGGCATATTTTTTATTAGTTTAGTTTATTTTCCGAGTTGTTTGTCATGCGCCGCAATTTTTTTTGCCACCTCTTCCGCGAAGTGCTCTGCTTCATTCTCGCGAACGATCTCATGTTCGACGGGTGTTTTGTGAAGCACATTGAGGGCTTGCTCGAAGGCGCGTTTGCTCCCTTCAAGTTGCGGCTCTCCCACGAGGAAATAGACCCGGAACTTGTCCGGCGAATCCTTCACGCTGGTCATCCGGCCAAGCCACGAGTGAGCCTTATCTTTGATGCTCTGCGGCTGCATCAGATCGAAGGACAAGGTTTCCATGCAGTGCCATTGCTGGTTCTGCCATGCGTGGCTGAACTCAACCTCGTCGTCTTTCACCGCAATAATCTTCGTCCCGAAACGCGAGAGAATCTGCTTCTCCTCAAAGCCCTTCTTGAAGGTCTTCCACACGGCCTCGTCGGAGCGACTGAAATTCTTCTTTGGATCGTCATACCGTTCGACCATGCGCTCGTAGATGGACTCCGCCGTGGCGGCTAGATCGGTAGCTATTCCGCTTCCCATCGGCGACCACTGGAAAGAACTATCGTCGGGAGCAATCACCGCGAATGCCATCTCTTGGGCATTCACGGGCTTCTGTCCCAGCTCCAGCTCCTGTTGCACGCAACAGGCAATCTCATCGAGGCGCAATTGGAGGTGACGAATTACCGTGCGGAAATGCTCTCCATCGAAGCCCGGAAACATCTTCGAGAGGCGTGTGTATTTCGGGCACAGAATGGCGGTCGCGTAGTGAGCCTCCGGGGAAGAGAGAACGATGCCCACATTGGCAAATTCCCCCGTGCTCGTGTCATGCACATAGCGGAGGATGGTGTAGGTGTAGGGATGTTTTTTCATAACAGTGTCTCCATTTGTAATCGAATGTGTTGAAAATTGGCGATGCACTCCATCAGATGCGTTTTGATCTTTGGCCCCGTGGTTGTTTGACCATTCCATTCCTTCGGAACAGCTTCAATATACGCGTCCAGCCGGGATTCGTCCACGGCTTCCAGTGCTCCCTGAAATCGATCCAGCGCAAGATTCCCGCCGCGAAGTGATTGAAAAAAAATGTGGTCCTTTAGAAAAGCCAGCCCGCCTGTATCCCAAGGAGCAACCGGCAGGATGGACATAAAGTGCGAAAAAGCGGACTCGTGGTCGAAAATCCGGAGGTCGGTGCCAAGAAAAGCACAGTTCGGATTGGCTTGACGACGGTCGGGATTTTGAATCAACCCGTCAAAGGCGAAAATCTCCGTTAGGCTCTGCTTCATATCCCGCGACGGCGTTTTGTCCCTCGGCCAGATCGTGTAGCCGGGTGCCCACTTTGCAGAGCCAAAGTTCAGCCCCTCGCTTTTCTGGATGACTGTCCGCAAGGCGGCGTCCGGCAACGCATCGGCAAACGCCTTCTCAATCTCAACTCGATACGGTGTCTGCACGGGCAGATCGAGATCAAGCGCGAGCAAAGACGACACGGCCTCAGCCAGCAAGCCGCCCGGCATGATCTGCGGATGGCCGCGCAGTTTGGCCACCACCTCGACCTCTTCGCCTGCCTCGTTTTCACACACCAGCAGGCAAGGCTGGGTGCGACCAGAGCCCATCACCTTTTCAAACCGGGTGGCTATGAGGAGTTCGAGCATCATTCCATATCCTCCTCGGGTTCAGTTTCTTCCGGCAAATCCTCGCTGGCGGGTTCGGGGGTGGAATCGGGGGCGAGGGCGGGGAGCTGGGCGGCGGCTTCGCGCACATCCAGCTTGCCCGTCACTACATCCGCCGTCAGGCGCGTCCGGTATTCCTGCATCAGCGCGATTTCTCGCTCCGTGCGGGCGATGGCGGCGGTGTTTTTCGACCTCTCAACACCAATAAACTTTAGTATCTCTGTCTGCTCCTCAACACTCGGAAGTGGAAACCTTAACCGACCGACCATGCCCGCATTGAGATTGTCCATCGTCGAGCCAACTGATGCCAAACTAAGTAAATCACACACGCCTGACGAAGAGAACACCTCCTGGAAATAACCGGGATTAAAGACATCGCGCTTAATCCGAACAAGCAAACTGCCTGTGCCGCATAGCCATCCCTCTTCATTTTGGGTAACTAAAGCGCATCGACCAAGTTCTCCCCGTCTCGCCACGACAATATCGCCAACCAACATCCGATGCCGAGCAAGCTCTCGCAGCTTGCTTTCGCCAACAGCGACATCCATGTCGGCTACGATAGAGCCATCCTTCATATGCGACGGATTGATGATCGGCGTGCCTCCACGGATATACTCATTCGAGTGAATCTGACTTCCGAATGGCCCCGTCTGAATCATGGAGGTTGCCGCTCCCACTGTAATAGTCTCCCAATGCTTCGGGATGTCGCCGAGCCAAGGGATGCCGGAAGGTTTGAGGTTGTTATCCGCAGATTGCGCAGATGGGCGCAGATTTTTTTGGTTTTCATCTGCGGAAATCTGCGAAATCTGTGGATGATCCACTCCACGGGTGACGGCACGGTGGATGATGGCCTGCTTCTGCTCGTTCAGCAAACCAATCAGCTTCCGCTTGGCACGGATGAATCCGTCAATCTTCCGGTTCGCATGATCCAGAAACCGCACGATCGCCGCTTGTTCGTCGTCGCTGGGCACGAGCACGGGAATCTGCCGCATTCCGGGAATGGACAAATCCCACTGACCGACTCGCACACCGTCCGATGCCTGCGCAAAATGTGCTACATACGGTTTGCTGCGAAGGAGACGCTGGCCGAACCCGTGATTGCCGATGCGGAAGTCGAAGACGAAATACGCTGGGCTGACAATACCATCGCAAGGCGCAATGCCCATTGATCCCTGCCACGCCTTCATCTTGTTGATCACGAGATTGCCAGCGCGGGCGACCTTGTAGTTGGTCAAGTCCTCGGGGATAACATTGTGGTTCTCGTCCGCATCGGTCATTGAGCGAACGAAGACGCCTTTCTCCCGTGCCACCGAAAGCAGCGGAAGGTCGGGACGGTCTCGCTCGGCTCGCTTTGAGATCAGCGTGCGGAGATTCCGCACTTCCCATTTCGCTGGAACAGCACCTAGCCACTTCGAGCCCGACTCCTTGTATTCCGCATAGGGTTTAAGTCCCTCGATCATGCCGTGGCTCCTTTCATGATGTCGTGCGAGGCTTCTGAGGGCCATCGCCGATTCAATTTGGCACGCACTGCGTTCCAAATCGAATTTAGACGCACTGAGTCAACAATT
This sequence comes from Verrucomicrobium spinosum, assembly GCA_020718645.1. Taxonomy (GTDB): domain Bacteria; phylum Verrucomicrobiota; class Verrucomicrobiia; order JADLBR01; family JAIBCM01; genus DYRQ01. The sequence goes on along the minus strand of DYRQ01000131.1, from coordinate 1,238 downwards.
CGGTGGATCATGGCTTTTCCCTCCTTCGAGCGGGCTTTGATGGCTTTGGCTCTGCCATATCATCCTCCGGTGGGGCGCAGAGTTGGTAGAACTCGTGCAGCTTGGCCTTCAGTAGTTCCTTGTCCGGCAGCAGGGTTTCATACTCGGCGATCATGGCCAGGGAGAGGCTGCGGCTGAGGCAATACTCGACGACTTCGGTATCTTTGGTGGCGCAGAGGAGGAGGCCGACGGAGGGGTTTTCGTGGGGCTTGCGGTAGTCGCGGTCGAGGGCTTCGAGGTAGAAGTTGAGCTTGCCGAGATCCTCCGGGCGGAACTCGCGAATCTTCAGTTCGATGGCGACGAGGCAGTTCATGGTGCGGTGAAAAAACAACAGGTCGAGTGCGAAGTCTTGCCCGCCGACCTGCACCGGGTATTGGGAGCCGACAAAGCAGAAGTCCCGCCCCAGTTCGGTGATGAAGCGGCCCAGATTGCGCAGCAGTGCGCCGTGCAGATCGGCCTCCGAGTGGTCGGCGGGGAGGCCGAGGAATTCGAGGGTGTAAATGTCTTTGAAGATGTTGGTGACCTCTGGCTGCAATTGTCGCAGTGCTGCTGCGACTTTTGGCGGATTCATGACGGCACGCTCGAACAGGCAGCATCGGATTTGTCTCTGGAGTTCTCTGCTGCGCCACCCTTCACTGGTTGCCATGCGGATGTAGAACTCGCGTTCCTCCGGGCGCTTGCAACTTCCAATGATCATGAGGTGATGGGTCCACGGCAATTGTGTCAGCACTGCTGACACAATTTCAGTGTTGCGGTAGGCATCATAAAACTGGCGCATTCGGAACAGGTTTCGGCGGGTGAAACCTATCAGCCCAGGCTGAGTTCGCGCGAGGTATCTGGCAAGATCGTTCACCACTTTATCACCCCACTCGGAGGATTCCAGCTTGCGACTGATGTATTCGCCGACCTGCCAATAAAGCGTAACAAGCTCGGTGTTGACGGCCTGATACGCCCTTTGTTTGGCGGCTTGAATCAGCTGGAGCACTTCGGTGAAGGCAGGAGCCATTGCTGCCTTTGGCAATTGTCTCGCCAATGGTGAGACTATTTGTGTCACCGCTGGTGACACTATTTTGGGCTTCTTCTTTTTCACGCGCTGGCTCCCTTCGTGATTTCGTGGAGCAGGCCTTCTGTCTCCTGCTCCAGGGCGAGGATGTCGGCACTGATCTCGGCGAGGGTGCGGAGCTGGGGCGGCTGGTAGA
>DYRQ01000042.1 GCA_020718645.1 Verrucomicrobium spinosum | reverse complement strand
GCTTTGCATTAGAAACTGAAGAACGCAGCCCTTCCTAATGCAAAATCTGGGATTATTCGTCCCCATTTGCTTCTGAGGAAATGGGAGTCAAAATCATTGGGCTGTTTTGCGAGCGATCATCTGCACCACGGACGCCATCCCTGTATGGCATGAGCCTTCGATGACTGCTCTTTCAATTTCGCGGAGCATCACCATTTCGTATCCAGAAAATGTGGTGCGGAGTTCTTGTGCCGTGGGACACAGGTCAGGATCGCTCGGGCCACCAGTGCCGCGTCCTACCTGTGCTGGGGTGTAAGCTTCGAGCAGGATACACCCGCCCTCGAGGAGAGTGCTATCAAGGGTGGAGTGGAGGAGTGGTCGAGAGGTGGAGGGTAGGTGCGCAAAGATGGCAATGATAGAGCTAAAACTATTTTTGGGCGGGCAATAGGATCTCAGATCGGCGAGTTCTGTCTGGAGGGTCACGCCGCGTTCGGCGGCGAGTGCGTGGGCTTTGGCTAGGCCGACTGCGGAACTGTCCACCCCGAGAACCTTGAGGCCGAGTGAGGCAAGATAGACTGCGTTCCGGCCTTCGCCCTCCGCAATACTCAGGACTGGGTCCGAGAGCAGATGGGCGTGTTCGCGCAAGAAAGCATTCGGCTCCGTGCCATAGGCGTAACCAGTCTCAGCGTAGCGGTTGTCCCAAAACGAGGGGAGTCTGCCGCCGTGCTGCTGCGTGGGCGGCAGGGGATGGCCTGCAACGCCGAGAGGCATCACGCCTCGATGCGACCCTTGAAGTAGGCGATGGTCTTGGTGAGCCCTTCTTCAAGAGAAACTTTGGGTTCCCAGCCAAGGATCTGTTTGGCGCGGGTGATGTCCGGGCGGCGCTGTTTCGGGTCGTCCACTGGCAGAGGCTTGTAGGTGAGCGTGCTCGCGGAGCCGGTGATTTTAATGATGTGTTCGGCGAATTCTTTCACCGTCATCTCGAGGGGATTGCCGATATTGACAGGCTCGTGGAAGGATGACTGAGAGAGGCGGAAGATACCGTCAATGAGATCCGAGACATAGCAGAAGCTGCGGGTCTGTTGACCTTGGCCAAACACGGTCAGGGGCTCACCGCGCAAAGCTTGGCTCACGAAGGCAGGAACCACGCGCCCGTCTTTGAGTCGCATGCGGGGGCCGTAGGTATTGAAGATACGGACGATGTGAGTGTTGACTTTGTGGTAGCGGTGGTAGGCCATGGTCATGGCCTCGGCAAAACGCTTGGCTTCATCGTAAACGCCGCGGGGTCCTATGGGATTTACATTACCCCAGTAATCTTCTGTCTGGGGATGCACGAGCGGATCGCCATAGCATTCAGAGGTAGAGGCGATGATAAAGCTCGCACCTTTCGCGGCAGCGAGACCGAGGGCTTTGTGGGTGCCGAGCGCACCGACTTTGAGGGTCTGGATGGGTAGCTCGAGGTAATCAATGGGGCTGGCTGGGGAGGCGAAGTGGAAGACATTATGCACTTCGCCCGGGATGTAGAGAAACTCGGTGACATCCTGTTTGATGAACTTGAAGCGTTCATTGCCTGCGAGGTGTTCGATGTTGGCGACACTGCCCGTGAGCAGGTTATCAATACCGATGACGCTGTGTCCTTCGGACAAGAGCCTGTCCGAGAGGTGTGAACCGAGAAATCCGGCTGCGCCGGTGACGACAGATACTGGCATAATGTGTTGTAGTAACTAAGACGAAACTGGGCGGATGACAATTCGAATTATTGCCAACCGCCAGATTCTTTTTCTAGGGTTTTTCTGAGGACGCTGTGCGGTGCCAGGCTCTTAGCGTTGGGATTCGGAGCGTTTGCGTCTGTTGTGTTCGAGGATGCGTTTGCGGATGCGCAGATTGGTGGGCGTGGCCTCCACGAACTCATCCGGTGCGATGTATTCCAGCGCGCGTTCCAGGCTCATCTTTATAGGAGGCGCGAGCTGGATGCCTTTGCCGTCGCCTTGAGAGCGCATGTTGGTGAGGTGTTTGGTCTTGCAGGGGTTGACGACGAGATCGTCTTCGCGCGAGTTCTGTCCGACGACCATGCCCATGTAGATCTGTTCGCCGGGGGCGACGAAGAGGATACCGCGCTCTTGCAGGGCGTCCAACGCGTAGGCGGTAGATTCCCCGTCCTCGAGTGCCACGAGCACACCGTTCGGGCGTGTCAGGATTTCGCCTTTATACGGGGCGTATTCTTTGAACAGGTGAGACATGATGCCTGTGCCCTTGGTCAAGTTCAGCAAGTCAGTGCCGAAACCGATAACGCCGCGGGTGGGGATGACAGCTTCGACCAAGACGCTGTGGGCTTGGTGTTTCATGTCCACGATTTCGGCTTTGCGGCGGGGCAGGTTTTCCATGACGCCGCCGAGGTATTCGGAGGCGACATCCACATAGATGATCTCCATGGGTTCGAGGCGGTTGCCTTGTTCATCTTTGCGGTAGATGACCTCGGGACGGGAGACCATGACCTCGTAGCCTTCGCGTCGCATTTGTTCGACGATGACAGCAATCTGCATTTCGCCACGGGCACTGACATCAAAGATACCCGGAAACTCTGTGTCCTCAACGATGATACTGACATTCGTGCGGGACTCGCGGATGAGTCGTTCGCGAATGTGGCGTGCGGTCAGGAATTTTCCGTCGCGTCCTGCCAACGGTGAGTCGTTGACGACAAACTGCATCTTGATCGTGGGCGGATCAATTTCGGTGAAAGGCACTGGGGCGCGGTCTTCGGCGTCGCAGAGAGTTTCGCCAATGAAGACCTCCTCGATACCAGTGATGCCGATGATGTTGCCCGCTGAGGCGTGCTTGATCTCGATCTGCTTCATGCCTTGGTAGGAGAAGATGGCAGTGACGCGGCTGCGTTCGCGGCGGCCGTCTTTGTGGATGCACCACATGGGGTCGCCGACATTGATTCTGCCGCCGAGGATTTTGCCGTAGCAGATGCGTCCGAGGAAATCGCTGTAATCTAGGTTGGCCACAGCCATCTGGAAGTGTGCGGACTCGTCCACTTTTGGGGAGGGGATATGCTCGACGATCGCCTCGAACAGGGCGGTCATGCCCGCGTTCTTGATTTCATCGGTGAGGGAGCCTTTCCACTCGCGCACGGCGTAGCCGTCGCGCCCAGAGGCGTAGATGACCGGGAAGTCGAGCTGGGCGTCGGTGGCATTCAGCTCAAGGAAAAGTTCAAAAACAGCGTCGAGGACTTTGTGCGGGTCGGCATTTTCGCGATCAATTTTGTTGATGACCACAATCGGCTTGGCACCGCAGGCGAGCGCTTTTTTCAGCACGAACTTGGTCTGGGCTTGGGCACCTTCCCAAGCGTCCACGACCAGCAGCACGCCATCAATCATCTGCATGATGCGTTCGACTTCGCCGCCGAAGTCGGCGTGGCCGGGGGTGTCCACGATGTTGATGTGCCAGTCCTTCCACTTGTAGGCGGCGTTCTTGGCTTTGATGGTGATGCCTTTTTCGCGCTCGAGATCCATCGAGTCCATCATGCGTTCTTCGAGCGCCTGGTTTTCGCGGAAGGTTCCTGATTGGCGCAGCAGTTGATCCACGAGCGTCGTCTTGCCGTGGTCCACATGTGCGATGATGGCGATGTTTCGTATGTTCATGAATGAAGGCGGGGCAGTTAGCAGAAGCAGCGTGCCTTGGCTAGCAATTCTTTTTTATCCCCCCCCTCGAAGTGGGCGTATCAGCGGTATTTATCGCGGATAGAAGCGGCCGCTTTGGCTATCCTTTTTTTAAGCTCGGCAGGAGCCAACACCGTGGCGTGGGCGCCCCAACTGAGGATCCAGCCCTCGATTTCGTTGAGGCTGCCGAGCTGCATTTCCATCTCGAGTTCGCCGCCGGAGAGTTCTTGGAACTGGGGTTTGGGATGCCAGGAGCGTTCGCGGACGAGGGTGGCGGCGAAGCGGTCGAAGCGGATGCGGACTGTCTGGGGTTTATCGCCCGAGAAAACGCCGAAACTATTTTTGAGGCGTTGTTCGACTGAAAAATTCTTGGGGCTTGTAAAACGGGTGGACGAAGCTTTGGGGGAACGCATGCGGCTGAGCACAAAGGTGCGTTCCTGATCTTTGTCCATGTCGAGGCAGAAGAGATACCATTGACTGTTGATGTTGGCCACATGGTAAGGCTTGACGCGGCGGCGCTCGAACTTGGTGGAGTCAATTTTGCGGTAGTCGAATTCCAGTTCTCTCTGTTCGGCTGTGGCTTGGCAGACCTGTTGGAACACTTCGATCTCCATGAGCGAAGCTCCGATGCTGTGAAAGGAGAGAGCTTGATCGAGGTCGGCCCAGCTCATGGAAACGACGCCCGTGAGCGATGCTCCCATCTTGGAAAACACGCTGTGTAGAGGGGCTTCGAACGGTGTGCCCTTGTATTGGGCTAGCACTTTTTTCGCCACGATGAGCGAAAATATTTCTTTGGTGGAAATCTGAAGGAGCGGGAAGTCCGAGACGGAGCCGGTGTAAATGAACCCCTTCGACACGGGATCAAACTCCATGGGGAGGCGCAGGCGTTCCCGCATGAAGTCAATGTCCCGCTGCACGGTTTTCGGGTTGCACTCCAGCTCGCTGGCCAAGCTTGAGCAGTTGGGTAGAGCGAGGTGTTTGGACTCGGTGGCTTCGCGGATTTTCTGGTGGATGAAAAGAATCCTATCCATCGGTGGACGGGTGTAGAGGTCTTGCTTGGGTCGCGCTTGGGCTCGCCGAGAAGTTGGGGTGGAAGTTCTGCGGGCTTTCATTTTCACGAGTAAGGATCATGAGCCAGACGCGGCGTGACAGCAAGCCCAATGGAGTTATGTCGCGCATCGGTATCAGTCATTTTTATCTGTGCAAACTTGAATCAGCTCCTATTGTATGACAAACCACAGACAACAAATGTCCGACACACCAAAGACTGGAGCAGGCGAGGAAAACCTCGATTTGCAGGATAAGGCGATCAGCTTCCCCTTGGCGATACCGGGTTTTTCCCACTGCAAAAGATTTATCCTGAATCAACTTCCTTCGGAAAAACCATTTTTTTGGTTACGCAGTCTGGATGACGCCAATTTGGCATTTGCCGTGATGGAGGCGCACCAGCTCATCCCCGACTATTCTTTTGAAGTGGATGATGAGGAGCTGAGCGCTATCGGTTCTCCTGATCCTCGTGACTGCGCGGTATTTTTCATAGTCAGGCTGGAGGAACTCCAGCAGAAAAAATTCCGCCTGCATGCCAACCCACGCGCACCACTGCTCATCAATATGGCCAAGAGGATCGGTCGCCAAGTGATTGTGGTGAAGGGTTCCAACTACGAGGAAGGGGCGACTTTCGACCTCTAATTATCCATCATGCTGGTTATCTCCCGAAAAGTTGGTGAGTCAGTCACCGTATCTGATAATATACAGATTTCCGTCATCTCTGTGGACGGTGCGCGCGTGCGGCTCGGCATCAAAGCGCCCAAAAATGTGCGTATCTTGCGAGCCGAGCTCGATCAGTCCACCATAGCGGCAAATAGTGCGGCTGTGGTCAATATCGCAGAAGGCAAATCTACCTTGCTCGAAGAGGCTGCAGCTTCTGCGCGTATCAACAAGCCAGCGGCGCATAAATAACAGGGTTCGCGCGGCTTTTTGCCTGCCCAGTGCCAACTCCAGCAGACGCCTATGCGAGTCTTGATCCTCTTATTTTCTCTGGCCGCCGGGATATTGTTGCCCCAGGCGCATGGGGTGTCAGTGCTTATTACCCCGGCTCTCATGTTGATGCTCTTTTTTGCCTTTCTCAAAATCGAATGGGCCTCGCTTCTGCGGCCTGAGCCCTGTCAGTGGCGTGTGGTGGTTCTGCCACCTGTGCTGGGGTGGCTGGCCTACTTCGCCTTGTCGGGGTATTCCTCAGTGTTGGCGGATGCTGGTTTTTTGGCGGCGGCGGCACCCACAGCGCTGGCGACTTCGGTCATGGTAGGGTTTCTGGGTGGCAGCGTCGCATTTGCAGCAACGACGACTTTTCTGGGCAACTTGGCCGCGGGATTTTATCTACCTCTCTCGGTCTGGTGGATGGGCAAGGGCGGCGGTGCGACACCCTCGCTAGGTTCACTCTGGGGGATCTTGATTCCCACGCTTCAGACACTGCTGGTGCCTCTGCTTTTGGCCTGGGGCATACGGCGCTTTGTCCCGCAGTTAGCTTCGGGGCTCGGCAGGTTCAAACATCCTGCATTTTACGCTTGGATGTTTACCGTATTCGCCTCGATGTCTCGCGCCTCGCACCATGTGCATGAGCAGGGATATGGGTTCGGGGTGCTGTGGCCTTTTGCTGCCGTGGCACTGGCTGTCTGCGTGCTTAATTTCGTGCTCGGATGGGTGGTGGGAGCTCGCGAGTTGCGCTGGGAAAGCAGCCAGTGTCTCGGACAAAAAAACACTATCTTGACGATCTGGGTTGCCTTGAATTTCCTCGATCCACTCGCCGTGCTCGGGCCTTTGAGCTACTTGGTTTTCCATAATCTTTGGAATGCCCTACAGCTCTGGAGAGCTGAGCAGAAGGAGCCTCTCAGGCACGCCTCCACTGGGGGGCAATAGCGGACTGGAACACATTCGACTGAGTGAGAACTAGCCAAGCACTAGCTCATGAGTTGCCGGAGCAGCGGGTGATCAGGATGCCGGCTTTTTGAGAAAAGTGTTGTTCAAAGCGGCGTTGCATCTCGCTGACGAAGGAATCGAGGTGCGAAGCTTGGACGAGATTGATGGTGGCTCCGCCGAAACCGCCGCCCGTTAAGCGGGCGCCGAGGCATCCCTGCGTGGCTAGAGCCCACTCGGTGAGGAGATCGAGTTCGGGACAAGAATTTTCAAAATAATCTCGCGAACTGTGGTGAGACTCGGACATGAGTTGTCCTAGTGTGGTCGCATCGCTTTTTTCCAAGGCTTGTCGGGCGAGGATAACTCTTTCGTTCTCGCCGACGACATGGAGTGCGCGCCGGTATTGGGTTTCCGAGAGGCGATTCTTGGCAGAGTGGAGCATCGAGGTTGTCGCATCGCGGAGAGCCGAAAGCCCGAGGGCGGCAGCGGCACCGTGGCAGCTCTCGCGGCGCTCGTTGTATTCCCCAGAGACTAGGGCGTGTTTGACGCCGCTGTTGACAATCACGAACGCGGCATCACCGGGTGCAGGGAGTAGCTCCACAGAGACGGATCGGAAGTCGGTGTGGACGATGCTCCCTTCGTGTCCGTAGAGCGAAGTGATCTGGTCTAGCAGTCCGCACTTGACCCCTGCGTAGAGGTGTTCGGCTCGTTGGCCGATACGGGCCAGTGTAGTGAGATCGTGGGAGGTGCCCAGGATGTGTTGGAGGAATCGGGCAGTGGCACATTCGAGAGCGGCGCTGCTGCTCAGGCCGGCTCCCATGGGGAGATCGCTGGTAATGGAGATATCAAAACCCGACAAGGTCGCGCCCAGTTCCCGGAAACTGTCTGCCACTCCGAGGCAGTAGTTAGCCCAAGCTGCATTGGGGAGGGGAGCAAGGTTGGCGGTGGAGGCCTCGGCTGTGGCACCGAGGTCGAGGGCACGGAGTATAATCTGGTTATCGTCCCGTTTTACACCAGAGACCGTGACCCCTTGCTCGACAGCAAAGGAGAGCACGAAACCCTCGTTGTAATCCGTGTGGTTGCCCAGCAGCTCGACGCGTCCAGGCGACCGGCAAACAATGCTTATCATCGAGTTTCGGTCAGCTTGTTTGGTTGCTCATTTCCGTGATGATGGAGATGAGTGGCAGGAAGAGGGCGATGACGATGGTGCCGACGACGAGAGCCAAGAACACAATCATGATAGGCTCGAGCAAAGAAGTGAGTCCGGCGACGGCGTTGTCCACCTCGTCCTCATAAACATCGGCGATCTTGATGAGCATGTCGGGCAAGCGACCAGTTTCCTCGCCGATTTCCACCATGCTGACAACCATGGGCGGGAAGACACCAGAGGCGTCGAGCGGGGTGACAATGGATTCGCCCTCGCGCACGGCGTCATGGACCTTCTCGATGGCTTCGGCGATGATGAAGTTGCCTGCGGTCTCTTTGGTGATGTTGAGCGCTTGGAGGATGGGCACGCCACTGTTGACCAGTGTGCCGAGCGTGCGGCTGAAGCGCGAGATGGCCGTGAGCCGGATGAGGACACCCAGGGCAGGGACATTCAGTTTCAGTCGGTCGAGGAACTGGATGCCAAATGGGGTGTTCGCGAAGAATTTGAATCCGACGAAAAAGATGACGCCGACCCCTGCGATGATGAGGAAATTATTCTTGAGCGCTTCACTGGCTCCGATGACAAATTGGGTCAGAGCCGGCAACGGTTTGTCGCCGAGCATATCTTTGAAGATCTCCTGGAATTTCGGCACGATGAAAGCGAGAAGGAATGCCACGATGCCGACAGCAATGACGAGAACAGCGATGGGGTAGAACATCGCCGAAGTGATCTTACCTTTGATGCGCTGGGCTTTTTCTTGGAATTCAGCCAAGCGGTTCAGGACGGTCTCGAGCACGCCGCCTAGCTCGCCAGCTTTGACCATGTTCACATAGAGTTTATTGAAAATTTTTCCGTGTTGAGACATGGCCTCGGAAAAAGTGCTGCCGCCCTCGACCGCCTCGATCATCTTATTGATGGCCTCGCGGAGGGGTTGGTTTTTCTCCTGTTTTTCTAGGGTGCGCAAGCCGCGCAGGATGGGCAGGCCGGCATCAATGAGCGTGGCGAGCTGACGGGTGAAGACAGTGAGGATCTTACTGGAAACACCGCTGCCCATGAAGGAGAGGGAGAAGCCTTTTTTGGGTGCCTTAATTTCATCGGCTTGGAGCAGGGTAATGTTGCGGGGAAAGTAGCCCGCCTGCTTGATGGCCTCTCTGGCTTGGGTTTCGTCGGCGGCTTCGATGGTGTCTTTTACCTCGTTGCCTTGGGGGTCGCGTGCTGTGTATTGGAATAGAGCCATAGTGCCTCGTGTTTAGGTGTATTTAGTGACTTCCTCGATGGTGGTTTCGCCATCAAAAATGCAGCGTAGTCCGTCTTCGCGCAGGGTCTGCATACCCAGCTCGATAGCTTTTTGTTTAATGACCACGGTGGGGGCCTTGGCATTGATCAGCTCACGGATGGGGTCGTTGACATCTAGCAGTTCGTAGATGCCCTTGCGCCCTTTGTAACCAGTGCCGTTGCAGTGCTGGCAGCCGCGTCCGTAATAGAACATGCGGTTGCCGATGTCGTGTGGAGACAGGCCGATGGTCTCGAGCGATTTTTCCTCGGGCTCAAATGGGGTGCGGCATTCGGGGCAAATTTTGCGGATGAGGCGCTGGGCGAGGATTCCCTCGAGGGATGCCGAGATGAGGAACGGCTCCACGCCCATATCAATCAGGCGGGTGACAGCGCCAGCGGCATCATTGGTGTGCAGTGTGGTGAGCACCAAGTGACCCGTGAGAGAAGCTTGGATGGCGATCTGCGCCGTCTCCACATCGCGCGTTTCACCGACCATGATGCGGTCGGGGTCTTGGCGGAGGAAGGCGCGGAGCACGCGGGCGAAGTTGAGGCCGATGCCTTCATTGATAGGCACCTGCATGATGCCTTCCATATCGTATTCGACAGGGTCTTCGCAGGTGAGCAGCTTGGAATCAATCGTGTTAATACGCCGCAAGCAGGAGTAGAGGGTAGTCGTTTTACCAGAACCCGTGGGGCCGGTGACGATGAAGATGCCATTGGGCTTCTCGATGACATTGCAGATGTAATCGTAGATGCGCTTGGGCATGTTGAGTGCTTCGAGGTCGAGATTGACTGTGGTGCGGTCGAGCACGCGGAGCACCACGCTCTCGCCAAATTGGGTGGGCAGGGTGGAGACGCGGAGATCCACGGAGCGGCCAGCCATGACGGTTTCGATGCGTCCATCTTGAGGGACACGGCGTTCCGCGATATTGAGGCCCGACATGACCTTGATGCGAGAGGTGACAGCATCGGAGAGACTCTTGGGCGGGGGAGCCATCTCGTAGAGAGCGCCGTCCACGCGGTAACGGATTTTAAAGCAGTCTTCGAAAGGCTCGAAGTGAATATCACTGGCCCGGGCTTGGATAGCTTGGGCGATGACAGTGTTCACGAATTTGATGATGGGTGCGGCGTTGGCCTGATCATCCAAGTTAGTTTTCTCGCTGAGCGCTTTTTCCGTGGCCTTGAAAAGGTCGTCTTGGGAAAAAATGCCGCCGCCGAAGAAAGTCGTGATGCGCTCACGGATCTGCGAGGGCATGGCGATGATGGGCATGATCTCCTTGCCGGCAGCGAAGCGGAGGTCATCAATGCTCTGGGGATCGAGGGGATCGCTGAGAGCCACGGTGACGCTGGTGTCATCGAAGAGGACAGGCAGGGCACCGTTCAAACGAATGCTCTCTTCAGGGATTTGCGAGAGCAGGTCGGGGGTCAGCTCGAGGCCGGTGAGATCCCAGAATTCGAAACCGAGGATGTCGGCGATTTCCCCGCAGAGCGCCTGTTCTTCCATGACCCCCATTTCGGCGAGAACTTCTTCGACTGGTTTGCCGCCCGAGCAGAGATCGGTGGCCATGGTGGCCTGTTCGTGGGAGATGCGTCCGTGTTCGATCAGGACAGGAAGGAGTGTGGCGGGTTGCATAATCAGGCTTTATCCCCCACGGTGGCAGAGACTACCTCGACGATAGAAGTCATGCCGGCGAGCACCTTGCGCACACCGTCTTCGCGTAGGGTGCGCATGCCCATCTGGCGGGCGCGCGCCCTGATTTCAGTGCTGGAGGCGCTCTCGTTGATGAGGCGTTGTATGTCTTGGCTCACGCCGAAAATTTCAAAAATACCTGCGCGGCCTTTGTAGCCGACATGATTGCATTTGGGGCAACCCATAGGGCGCATGATATTGGCACCGATGGCTTGGCTGGGTTTGACACCGATGGAGGAGAGTTCTGTCTCGGATGGGTCGTAGGGAGCTTTGCACACCGGGCAGAGTTTGCGGATGAGGCGCTGGGCCATCACAGCGCGAAGAGCCGAGGAGACGAGGAAGGGTTTGACACCAATATCTACGAGACGGGAGATGGCGCCCGGGGCATCGTTGGTGTGGAGGGTGCTGAAGACCAAGTGGCCGGTCAACGATGCGTTGATAGCGATGCTGGCCGTCTCACTATCGCGGATCTCACCGATCATGATGATATTGGGTGCCTGACGCAGCATGGAGCGGAGAGCAGCGGGGAAAGTCATGCCGATGTCAGCTTGCACTTGCACCTGATTGACGCCCTTGAGCACATATTCCACAGGGTCTTCGACCGTGATAATTTTGCGGTCGGATTTGTTGAGGTAATGCAAGCACGAGTAGAGAGTCGTTGTTTTACCAGAACCCGTGGGACCCGTGACCAAGAAAATGCCATCGGCCAAACCAAGGATGCGCTCCATGGTTTGCTGGTCGTCCGAGAGGAAACCGAGTTCGGGCAGTCCGAGAGTGAGGCTGGATTTGTCGAGGATACGCATCACGATCCCTTCGCCGTGGGTGGTGGGCACGGTGGAGACGCGGAGATCAATGGATTTGCCCCCAACCACCACTTGGATGCGACCGTCCTGCGGTAGGCGCTTCTCGGCGATGCTCATGTTGGACATGATCTTGAGGCGGGTGCAAATCGTGGACTGGAGGTGTTTCGGAGGATCCATCATCTCCTCGAGCACGCCGTCCATACGGTATCTCAGGCGGAGCCTTTGCTCCATGGGCTCGATGTGGATGTCAGACGCTTTTTTGTGGTAGGCTTCGATGATGATCGAGTTGACCAGTTTAATGACGGCGTTGTCTTCCTCGGTGACCGGCCCCTTATCTTTGGAGCCTAAGATGGTGATGTCCGCGGGGTCTATGGCTGGGGGCTCCGGCTCTTCCAGAGAACCGTAAGCCTCGATGATAGCGGTCTCGATTTCTGGCAGGGGAACGACTACGGGGTCAATCTCGCACTTGGTCTGGAATTGCAGAGAATCGAGGGTATCGAAATCCAGAGGGTCAGATATGGCGATGCGGAGATAGTTATCCGACTTTTCCAGAGGAAAAACCCTATATTTTCTCGCTAGCGTGGCGGAGAAACCAGCGACGATTTCGTCAGGGATGCCGACGATGCGGTCGAGGAATTCGCGGCCTGCGGTATTGGCGAGGGCTTTGGTGATATCGAGGCGTGAAACGAGGCCGAGATCGAGGAGTTCATCGAGGGTGGAGCGGCCACTGGCATTTGCGTTGTCTCGAGCGTATTCGACATCCGAGTCGGTGATGAGCCCCACATCTTTGAGAAGGCTCAATACAGTTTCTTCGTTTTCAGCCATTAACCAAGCATTTATGGTAGAGCAGGCAGGCTGCCAAGAGGTTTTTGAAAAGTTGTTGTTAAAATCCCGCGACGCTCAGGAAGTCGAGCCATCGGAAGCTTATGGGTTGATTCCCTTGACAATTAGATTATGGTGGAGGGCGTATGAAAAAATACACATCAATGTTTTTAGCCGTAGCAATGGGATTGGCAGCCGTTGGATGCTCTAACACCGAGAAGGGTGCCGTAGGCGGCGCTCTTGGTGGCGCAGCCATCGGTGGTGCAGTCGGTGGTGGCACAGGTGCCCTCATTGGCGGTGCAGCTGGCGCCGGCGTCGGTGCCTTGATCGGCTCACAGATCAAAGAATAACCGCTCGGCGCGGTTTTTCTTTTTCACTCCATTGTTGCGTGCCGGGTCTTGTGACCCGGAGTGCCATTATTTATTCATGTTCGACTTCGAGGGTGCCGAGTATCTGGAGGATTGGTCCACAGAGGAGATACTCTCGTGGGCGTGGCGGAATTTTGGATCCTATGCCCAAGTGGGCACCAGCTTCCAAGGCGCGGGTCTGGTGATGCTGCACATCAGCGCGAGACTCGGTTTTCGATTTCCTGTGTTTACGATTGATACAGGCTTCCTTTTCCCAGAAACGCTGGAACTCAAGAAAAGGCTGGAAGATTTCCTGTCGGTGGAAATTGAATCGCTTTATCCCGACTATTCCCCCGAGGAGCAAGAGACGGTATTCGGCAAAAAGCTTTGGGAGCACGAGCCTGATTTCTGCTGTTCCCTACGCAAGGTTGTCCCCCTCCAATCGAGGCTGAAACAAGTGAAATGCTGGATAACAGGGTTGCGGCGCGAGCAGAGTGACACCCGGAGTTCGATCTCTATGCTGGAGGTTTACGAGGTAGATCCTGGCGTGGACATCGCCAAACTCAGCCCAATGGCCAACTGGTCCCGTGAAGCTGTCTGGGACTATATCCGCCAACACAAAATACCCTACAACCCATTGCATGACGCCGGTTATCGCAGCATAGGTTGTTGGCCGTGTACCTCCAAGACTCCCACGGGTGGAGTGGAGCGAGCAGGGCGGTGGACCGGGTTCAAGAAATCCGAGTGCGGGATCCACACATTTATGGAAAGGAAGCAATGATGGCACGACGAGCTGTTCCACAGGTAAATAATACGCGCAAGCAGATTTCGGAAAAACCGTATGCCGCATGGGCGCGCGAGGTATTCGAACTCGAAATCCAAGGCATGCAGGAAGTCATGGAGAGGCTCGGACGCGAATTTGATTCTGCCGTCGAACTGGTTCTCAAATCCTTGGCTGCTGGTAAAAAAGTGATTACCACAGGCGTCGGAAAATCTGGTCATATCGCCGAAAAAATAGCCGCCACACTGACCAGCACAGGGTGCCCCTCCCTCTATCTGAACTCCGTCAACGCGGTGCACGGCGATCTCGGCATCGTCTGCGATGGCGATGTGGTTCTCCTGCTCAGTTACAGCGGTGAGACCGAAGAGATCGTGCGGATGCTGCCCTGCCTGACACGCCCCAGCGTGCAAGTCATTGGTATCACCGGCAAACCCTCCTCCACACTCGCCCGCAATTGTCATGTCCACTTGAATGCCGCGGTTCGCCGCGAAGCTTGCCCCCTCAACCTCGCACCCACTTCCAGCACGACAGCTATGCTGGCACTCGGGGATGCCCTCGCCATGGCCTTGTTACGCGCGCGCGGTTTTCAGCCGGAAGACTTCGCCAAATATCATCCCGGTGGCAGCATCGGCAAAAGCCTCTTGCTCAAAGTCACCGATGTCATGCGCTCCATGGATCGCTGCGCCATCGTGCCTGAAAAATCGAATATCCTCCAAGCAATCGAGGCCACGATCCATTCCAAGGCTGGTGCGGCTCTGGTGGCGGATTCCAAAGGCAGGCTCAAAGGCATCTTTACCCAAGGAGATTTCGCCCGCCAATATCAGCGCAACCGTGATGTCGGCCAAGAGCCAGTGGCCGCTGTCATGACCCGCAACCCCATCACCGTCCGTAGCGATAAGCTCGCAGTCGAGGCGCTGAAGATTTTTGAAAAGCATCCTATTGACGACCTCGTGGTTGTTGACCATGATGGCAAGATTGTCGGTCTAGTGGATGCACAGGATTTGGCGCGCCATAAACTGGTATAGCCCACTGGACGCAGGAAAAAGTAACTGAGAGAAATAACCGAAACAGGTTGCCCCTGCGGGGAGTGACCAGAGAAAGAGAATATGGCAGTAAACGCAAACGATCTGAGAAAAGGCATGGCGATCCGCCACAACGGCAGTGTCTGCATCGTGCTCGAAACCCAACACAGAACCCCGGGCAACCTTCGCGCCTTCGTGCAGGCCACCCTCCGTAGTGTGAACACAGGCAAATCCGCCGTGCAGCGCTTTGGTAGCACGGAAAAAGTTGAAGAGGTCATGGTCAACCACAGCAAGCTGGAGTTCAGCTACAAAGACCAGACCGGCTACATTTTTATAGATCCGCAGTCTTACGATACCGTCACCCTCCAAGACGAGATACTCGCCGAGGCTAAAAATTACTTGGTAGAAAATCTGTCCCTAGAAGTTCTCTTCGTAGAAGATAAAGCTGTCTCTGTCGAGTTGCCTTCCAGTGTGAACTTGAAAATTGTGGAGTCGGCGGACGGCATCCGTGGCGATTCTGCCAACAATGTGATGAAACCAGCCAAGCTGGAGACCGGTCTTGAGCTGCAAGTGCCCCTCTTCATCAAAGAAGGCGAGATCATCAAGGTGGACACTCGCAACGGCACTTACATGAGCCGCGCTTGATTTTTTGCGATCTGGGTTCTGCCCAGTCACAATGAAAAACCGCTAGGATACCTAGCGGTTTTTTTGTTGGGTGCGCGGTGAATGGCCTGAAAGAATTCTTGCCAAATTTTTAGATGTGGATAGGCTTCATACTCCCACACGCGCCAGGGTAGCTCAGTGGTAGAGCAGGGGACTCATAAGCCCTTGGTCAGGAGTTCAAGTCTCCTCCTTGGCACTTCTTTTTATCCTGCGGCATGTGTTTTCCCATGCCGCATCAAGCGAGGGAGTGCTGTGCCAGCGCCGAACCATGGCTGGGCACTCAGGAGCCTGTCCCGGCGATCACTCTTCCAGTTTCACTACAATGTAGTTGCCCATGCCGTTGCGCACGATGCGCAGCAGCACCGAGGATCCCTTGTAGGCGGATGCCGCTTGGTAGGCGGCCTCGATCGTGGGAGTGGGTTGGCGTCCGATTTCAACGATCAGGTCGCGCTCACGCAATCCCGATTGTGCCGCTGGGGAGGACGGAGAGAGGCCTTGGACGACGACGCCCTGAAGGCGCGCTGGCACTTGGAGCTGAGAGCGGAGTTGCGGAGTCAGGGCGCTGAGTTCGAGTCCCTCGAAAAGTTTCGGCGCTGAGCCTGCACCATTTTTCCCGCCTTGGTCTGCGCGAGGCACAGCAGCACTCTCCGAGCTTTCCATGAGCGTGGCTTCCAGTGTTTTTTCTTTGGCGTTGCGGATGACTCGCACGGAGACTTTGTCGCCGGGGGCTTTGGATGCCACGAGGCGGCTGAGCGCTTTGGAGTCATGGACGGGTTGGCTGTTGACTTCCACGATGACATCCCCGGCCACGATGCCTGCTTTATCCGCGGCACTGCCTTCAGCAACATCGAGCACGAGAGCGCCCTTGCCGTCGGGCACTTGGAAAAGTTTGGTTTCATCCGGCGAAAGTTCGCGGATGGTGACCCCCATCATCCCGCGAGAAACTTTTCCGGTTTTGATGAGTTGTTCCATGACATTTTTAGCAAGGTTAGCTGGGACAGCGAAGCCGATGCCGATGTTACCACCCGCGCGCCCCGAGAGAATGGCGGTGTTGATGCCGAGCAGTCGTCCGTCCATATCCACTAGCGCTCCGCCCGAGTTGCCGGGGTTGATAGCGGCGTCGGTCTGTATGAAGTCAGCGAGGTTTTCGCTCTGGTTAGGGATGGAGCGTCCGAGGGCGCTCACGATGCCAACGGTGACAGTCTGGCCGAGGCCGAAGGGGTTGCCGATGGCGAGCACGATGTCGCCGACTTCAGTTTTATCGCTGTCGGAGAGGGAGAGTGAGGGGAAATTCTTACCCTCGATTTTCAAGACGGCCAAGTCGGTGCGGGGGTCGCGTCCCACGAGTTTGGCGGGATGTTCTTTCGCGTCATTTTCAATTTTGACCCGGATTTCAGAAGCTCCGGCGACGACATGATTATTGGTCAAGATATAGCCATCGGGGGAGACGATCACACCTGAACCCAAGGGGCCTTGCTCAATCTTTTCGCGTGGTTGGCGCCGGGGTTGCTGGGGCTCATGATCCATATCAGGCAAGCCGAAGAAACGGCGTAGGAAAGGATCATTCATGAAAGGGTGCTGCAGGTCTGCTCCCTGCGGTTCGGAGACCTTGGTCCTGGTGAAAATATTGACGACTCCGGGTGCGACTTTTTTTACGATAGGCGCATAGCTGGTGAGTTTATGCTGGGGGGCAGAGTGGTCAGAAGCCTCTGGGGCGGTAGCGGCGGATTGGCGGGCTTCAGGCGGGGTGTCTTTTCGTTCTTTCTTCCACCAGTCGAAACCCGCTGGGTTTTCAGCCCACAATGAAGATGAGGCGATGAGGGTGGGGGCAGCTACGGCCAAGGCGTAACGCAATACGGTTTTAAAAGTCATACTTCTTCCTGTTAGCGGGCTTTGTCTCCGATGCAACCTCGCACGCGGCTTGACAATAGCCCATCTGTTTCCGACATTGGACGCACTTGATGATCCGTAGATTCACTCTGATGCTGTTGGGCGCCGTGCTGGCAGTTGCTAGCGCACTCGCGCAGGAAGACGATATGATCGGCAAGCTCGGTGCCGCCCGCTCTGCTTTGGCTGCCAAGGATTATGTTCGAGCTATCGAGTGGTTGGATCAGATGCCCTTGGGCGAGCAGCAGCAGCCCGTGGCTTTAAATCTGCGTGGAGCCGCCCTGACGGAGCTGAAGCGGTGGCAGGAGGCGGGTTCCTGTTTTGAGATGGCGCTGGAGAGATCTCCCTCGTATTGGCCGGCGCGATTCAATCTGGCAGAACTCGATTTTCAGCAAAAAGATTATGTGGAAAGTGAGCGGAAATATCGGGCTTTTCTGGGTGTTTATCCAGGGAACGAAATCGCGCTGTATAAACTTTTTTTGATAACGGCATTGACCAAGCCTGTGCTAGAGCTGAGGCAGGCGCTTCAGGAGACGCCGTTTCCTGCGCATAGTATTGCCTTGCGGATGTGCCAGTTGGTGCTGCTGATACGGGAGGGAAAGACAGGCGAGGCCCGACATCTCCAGAATGTTATTTCGTCTATTTATTTACCTGACCTGACTGACCCCTATTTTGAATCACTCGATTTTTTGGGTTGGAAGCACAGGTAACCGCTGATTCGGGTGTGCGGTAGCAGCCGCAGGCAGTGAACTCAGGCGGGACGCTGTGCTAGCAGGGCGCAGAGTTTTCCGAACATGGCCACCCGCCAGTAATCTTGGAGTGCCCGCAATCTTTCCACATCTTCATTGCCATCGCGGAACCACGAGGCGCGTTCGTAGATCATAGCCAAAATCGAGGTGTCAGCGCCACAGGCTCCAGCCATGCCGATGCCAGCGAGGGCATTGCGCTGCGCGACTTCGAGGATCTGGATCAGTGAGGAGCGGTTGAGCGACTGCCACTCGAGGCGGTCGTCGCGGTGTCCACCGAAACCGATATATTTTTGGTAGAGCAGAGAAGAGTGGCAGTAGGCGTTGGCCCAGAGGAAAGATTGGAGCACGGGATCCATGCCTTGCGGAGCCGGGGCTATGTCGCCTGTTGTCTCTGCGCCCGAGGAGTAGGCCTGCCAGTTTTGTGAAGCCAGTTGGCTGAATTGATAGAAGGTGGCGAGTTGGTGGTCGGACAAAAGATCGTCGCGCACAGGTTTGGGCAAGAGCTGGCTGCCGGCCCGGAAATATTCAGCACTCGCGAGTTGGGCTTGGAGCAGCACGGGCACCCAGGAGCGCACTTGGGAAAGGTCGGCGGGATTCATGGTCGGGGGCATGGCTCCGAGCAGCCGGGAGAAGTAGGTGTTGTCGGCGACTTGATTTTCCGCGTAGAGGTTCGAGTAGAAGAGGAGTATGGTGAAGTAGTCGCGCTCGCGAGCGAGATTCTCCAATATTTTTTTGTCAGAACTAGCTTCGCCCATGCGGGCTTGGGCACTCTCCAGCATGAGTTGGGAGCGGTTAATTTTAGCGCTGAGATCGAGCAGCCATGAGGACTGTTCTGCAAAGAGAAGACCGCCTGAGAGAGAGGAGGGAAAGTCTGATTGCGAGAAGTAAGACTGCGAGAGGCGGGCTCGAAGGTCATCTCCCTGTTGCATCCACGAGGAGCGCATTTCTTGGGTGAACTTCGGGGAGGTTTGCACGAGCTGTTGCAGCACGGAGAAAGCCCCGTTGGCTTCGCGCAAGAGCTGGGAGGCCACGAATACTTTGCCCGATTGGAACGCGTCGCGACCGGCGGCGTGGTCATCCCGGATTTTTTTGAGAAGCGCTTGAGCCGCTGGCCGAGTCTCTTTTTGTTTGAGCACGGCATCCATTTTCGGGCGCAGACTTTCAAAGGCGGCGATCTCTTTTTGGCATTCGGTAGAGAGAAAATCGAAGGCGGATTGGGTGTAGGAGGGCTCTTGGGTGGGCGGGGCAAATTCGCAGACATGCTTGCCGGTCGTCGCGTGGTAGGCTTCTTCCAAGTCTCGGACGAAAATGGGTTCGAGGCCAAGCTCTCTGGATCGAGAGGCGAGATCCACTTGGGTGCCCGAAGTCAGATCACGGTCGAATCTTTGGCAGTAGGGGAGCAACACCCGGCTGAGGCCAGCTTGTTTGGCGGCAGCGAGTTTCTGGGGGATGCCATTGACTGGACCGAGAGAACCGTCGGGATTGATCGAGGCGCTCATGGTGATATCGTTCGGGAGGGATTCCCCCTTGAGCAGGCAGAGCATCCCGAGAGCGAACATGCCGCCAGCGCTCGGACCTTCAATGCGCCCTGCGGTCTCCACATCAATCCGCATATCCACCAGTGGCTCGTTGATCGTCAGGGAGGCGACCATGGCCGCCATCCATGCGCTGGAGCGCAAGATCTGGCCGCTGCCAGCAGCGATGTCTTCTACTATGGAAATTTTGAGCGGCAGAGGTGAGGTCGCTTTTGAAGGGGTGCGGACCAGTCGGAGAGTAACAGGCAAGGCCGATCCTTTTTTGAGGGTGGTATCCACAGTGAGCACATGCAGGCGTGACTCAGTGGGTGCAGGAGCGGGTGCGGTGGCAGTGGGAGGTGCGGGGAGAGACGGTGGCTCTGGATTCTGCGCGTCGAGGGTGGGCACGGCTGCTATCCACGCCAGTGCTGCCGCCATGCGGAGCGTGCGCAGAAAACAATAGGCCGAATTTACCATGCCATTTAATCTAGCAGATATACTGGAAGAGAGAAGCGAGAAAATGTTGGCTGGTGTGCTTGGCCTGTCGGTGCGCTTTGACTTGCACAGTGGCTGAGGCTAAGGATCGTGCATGGACAAGTCTCACGCGGCGGTGAAATTGGCAGTGCAGGAGCATCTGGCACAGGCTTTGGATTTGCTAGAAAAAATGGTGGGGATGCCAAGTCACAGTCTCGACCGCTGTGGGGTCATACGAGTTGGGGAATTTTACGCAGACTTGTTTGCGGAGATGGGTTTTACCGCCGAATGGGTTGAGCCCTCGGATACGCGTCTGGGCAGGCATCTTTTTCTCAATCGCCCAGGAACTGGGGATAAGGAGGTGCTGCTGGTCGGGCATCTTGATACGGTGTTTTCCGAGCAGGAGCTGCGCGGAGAAAATTTTATTTGGCGACTGGAAGGTGGTAGAGTTTTTGGGCCTGGCACGATGGACATGAAGGGGGGAGACATCATGGTCTGGCTCATGCTCAAGGCCTTGTCTCAAGCCGATCCTGAGATTTACTCCCATACCACTTGGCGCATCTGCATGAATGCTGCTGAGGAACTTTTCACAGACGATTTTGCTCATCAATTTTTGTGTCGGATACAGCGAGAAAAAGTGGTTGCGGCGCTCGTGATGGAGTTCGGTCCCACGGAGGGGGATCGATACAGGATCATCTCGCAGCGTAGGGGGAAGGCGGCCCTGAAGGTTGTCGTCCATGGCAAGGGGGCTCACGGCGGGAATCATCACCAGGGAGCGAGCGCTGTCAGGCAGTTGGCAGAGGTGATTGTAAAACTCGAGAGCATGACGGATTACGCTGCTGGTGTGACGGTGAATGTGGGGGTGGTGTCGGGAGGGGAGACTTGCACGAAGATACCCCACTATGCCGAGGCGGAAGTGGAGGTGCGTGCTGGAGACGAGGCCGCTCTGGACGGAGTGGTAGAGAGCATACTGGCGTTGGAGGGGCACTCCACCGTGGCTAGTCGCGATGGGAAATACCGGGCCAAGGTGCAGGTCCAGCTCGTGCAAAAAGTATTACCGTGTCCTGCTGGAGCAGGGGCTCTGCATTTGCTGGAAGTATGGCAGGAGGCCGGTCGCGGGTTGGGTATCCGAGTGGAGCCCTATGTCAGAGGGGGGCTGAGCGATGCTAATTTTATTGGAAGCCATGTTCCAACCCTAGACGGGCTTGGACCAGGTGGTGGAAATCCCCATATCAGCCAATACAAGCCTGCCGAAGGGATCGAACCCGAATGGATGCAACTGGAGAGTTACGCGAGCAAAGCCGTGCTGAACTGTGTGGCACTCCAATCGCTTTTGCGAGAGTAGCCGCTGGTTCTTCCGTGCTCTTTTAGCGGAAAGTCTCACGCGGAGACGCGGGGCTCGCGAAGGGGGGCATGGGAAAGAA
>DYRQ01000041.1 GCA_020718645.1 Verrucomicrobium spinosum | reverse complement strand
GGCGCAGAGGGAAAAGTAGAGTAGCACAGGCGTCCCGCCTGTGTCATCAGTGTGTATCGGAGTTCATCAGTGGTAAAAAACTCTGCACGAACCAGCGCAATCTGCGGATGATACTTTTCGGGGTGTCAGTGGACGGACTCGCGTATCTGCACCTAGCGGGAGAACATGAGGGATTCAGGGTTATTGGAGGAAATAACCCTTTTGCTTGTCGCTGATGGGGAGTTCGAGTTTCTCCATGGCTTTCATGAGGTCTTCCCAGACTTTGCGTTTCTCCGTGATGCTCGAGTTATGGAGGAGGTAGGAGGGGTGGTAGGTCAGCATGAGGGGGATGCCGCGGTATTCGCGCCATTGTCCACGCAGTTTGCCCATGGGCGAGGTGTCACGCAATAAGCCCTGCACGGCGGTGGCACCGAGGGCGACCATGACGCGGGGGCGTATGAGTTCGATCTGGGCATGGAGGTAGGGTGCGCAGGTGTCCATTTCCGAGAGTGTTGGCTTGCGGTTACCGGGAGTGTTGGGGGGCATGTCAGGGCGGCATTTCAGAACATTGGCGATGTAAACATCGTCGCGTTTCAGACCCATGGCTTCGATCATTTTGGTGAGGAGTTGGCCGGCTCTGCCGACGAATGGTATGCCCTGCTCGTCTTCGTCGGCACCTGGGGCTTCACCGACGAACATGAGAGAGGCATCGGGGTTGCCGACGCCGAAGACGACTTGTTTGCGGAAAGAGGCGAGGTGGGAGCAGCGGGAGCAGGCGAGAGCGGTATCCCGGAGCCATGCAAAGCGGGAGGGTTTGTCACCTTCGGGAAGCTGGAGGCTCCACTGGGGTTGGGCTTGAGTTTGGGGTGAAGCTGGTGCGGCAGGCGCGGCAGGGGTGCGGGTGGAGCGGCTGGGGACACTGGGGGTAACGGGGGAAGTCGTGGACTTGGCAGCGGGTGTGGGGTCGGGCTTGGCGTGTTTGCGTTTTTTCCATGACTCCATCGAGGATCGTGCTTCTGGAGAGAGGCGGGCTGGGGGGGCTCCACTGGTTTTGCGGCGGCGGAGGTGGGTCTTGAGGTTTTCGATAGGGTCCTGAGATTTCATTTTTTCAGAGAATCCACTAGCAGTTTCATATCAGAGGGCAAGGGCGCCTCGCACTGAATGCGCTGGCCGGTGGCGGGGTGGTCGAAGGCGAGTTTGGCGGAGTGGAGCATCTGTCGTGGAGCCTCTGGGCTGGGGCGACCGTAAACGGCGTCTCCGAGGAGTGGGCAACCGAGGGACGCGAGGTGCACGCGAATCTGGTGGGTGCGACCTGTGAGGAGGCGGCACTCGATCCAGGCCAGTCCTGGGCGGTGGGCTCGGGTGCTGTAGAGGGTGGTGGAGGGTCTGCCGGTCTGGGAGATGCACATTTTCTGGCGGTGTGTGGGGTGGCGTCCAATAGGTTTATCAATGGTGCCTGAGGCGGGTCGTGGAGCGGCGGTGCAGAGAGCCCAGTAGATTTTCTCTACGCTGCGGCCTTGGAATTGATCGGAGAGGGAGCGGTGAGCTGGGTCGTTTTTAGCAATGACCATGAGGCCGCTGGTATCTTTGTCGAGGCGGTGGACGATGCCTGGGCGCTCGACGCCGCCGATGCCCGAGAGAGAGCCTTGGCAGTGGTGGAGGAGGGCATTGACGAGAGTGCCCGAACCGTGGCCGGCGCCGGGGTGAACCACCAAGTCTGGGGGTTTATTGAGCACGAGGATGTGAGAGTCCTCGAAGACGATGTCGAGGGGGAGTTCTTCGGGTTGGGGAAGAGCCGCTTCGGGCGGTGGGACTTCGAGTTGTAGCAGGTCTCCCGATTTAAGTTTTTGGGAGGGTTTGGCAGGGTGTCCGTTGAGGGTGACTTGGCCATGGGTGGCCAGAGAGGCGATGCGGGAGCGGCTGAGTTCGGGGAGCTGAGATACGAGCCAGAGATCGAGGCGCGGGGCGGGCTCGGGAACGGTCCAAGAATAGCTCTGTCCAAGGGGTGTCATCGGGTAGGTAGGGAGGAGGGTATTTTCTTTTGTCGCACTTGGCAATGCTGCTGCAAAGGTGGTGGGGTTGATAGCTTCTTGTCATATGCAAAATGGGCGCTACCTGTTGGAAGAATAATGCAAGAAACCTCGCTATTTCTCGATGCTTGTCATGGGCGGCCTACGCCCCGGACACCAGTCTGGATGATGCGACAGGCTGGGCGTTATTTACCGCAATACCGCCGTGTGCGAGCCGGGGTAGATTTCTTGACCTTGTGTCGGACGCCGAGCCTTGCAGCCGAGGTGACTCTGCAGCCTGTGGATGAGCTGGGGGTGGATGCCGCAGTGATTTTCAGTGATATACTGGTTGTGCTGGAGGCGATGGGGTTGCCGATAGAATTTCCTGAACAGGGTGGGCCAAAGCTCGCTCGCACGGTGTCGAGCCCGGGTGCGGTGGAAGAGCTTCATATAGCCGAGCCGGAAAAACAACTTTCCTATGTGGGTGAGGCGATTTCCCTGTGTGTAGAGCAACTGAGGGGCAGGGGCGTGCCTGTGCTGGGGTTTGCTGGAGCGCCGTTTACGCTGGCCTGCTATGCGATCGAGGGGAAGACGAGCCGTGATTTTACGGCAGCGCGCCAATTTTTTTACCAGTATCCCGAGGTGGGCACGCAGTTGCTCGAGAAGATCGGGGAGAGCGTGGCACTGCATCTCGAGATGCAGGTGCGGGCGGGAGCCGCAGCGGTGCAGGTATTCGAGAGTTGGGGCGGGTTGCTGGGGCAAAGTTTTTATCGGGAGAGGGTGCTCCCCGTGATGCGCCAAGTGATAGCGCGTGTGCAGTCGCTTGGGGTGCCTGTGATTTTTTATCTGAACGGCAGTGTGCAACATTTGGAGAGCATGGCCGGATCGGGAGCCGATGTTCTTTCCGTGGATTGGAGATTGCCTCTGCGCGAAGTGCGCGAGCGGGTGGGAACAGAGGTGTCCTTGCAAGGTAATCTCGATCCTGTCGCCCTGCACAGCACTCCTGATGCGATCGCACAGCAGGTGAGGGAGATGTTCTCTGGTTTGGATATGCGTGGCATCGTGGGAAATCTGGGGCATGGTATCGGGTCTGAGACTCCAGTAGAAAATGCGCGGGCATTTGTGAAAGCTGTGCAGGGATATAGGGCATGAGCAAGGTGAGCTTTGTCGTGCCTGAGGTGGACGAGCGTTTGCTGCTGAAATACGACCAGTCGGGGCCGCGCTATACCAGCTACCCCACAGCCCCGAATTTCACCCCCAGTTTTGGGGAAGAAATCTATCGCAAGAGGCTGGCATCCTCGCCCTCGGATAATCTCTCGATTTACTGTCACCTGCCTTTCTGCGAATCGGTCTGTTTTTTTTGCGGGTGCAATGTCACCTTCACCTCAGACCGCAGTCGCCCGGAGCCTTACATCGGAATACTGACCCGGGAGATGGATCTTGTGCTGGCGCACTTGCCACCCGGGAAAAAAGTCCGTCAGCTCCACTGGGGCGGAGGAACCCCGACCTTTTTTCAGCCTGGTCAAATGCGACGGGTGTGGGAAGCGCTGGTGGAGAGATTTCATATTGCGGCAGATGCCGAGATTGGGATTGAGATAGATCCGCGAGAGACATCCCCTGAACACTTGCAGGTGTTGCGCGAGTGCGGTTTTAATCGCCTGTCCATGGGTGTCCAAGATTTCCATCCAGAAGTGCAAAAAGCCATTAACCGAATTCAGCCCAAGGAGCTGACCTGCGGGATGATTCGCCGGGCCAAAGAGATGGGTTTTGCCAGCGTATCAGTGGACTTGATATACGGGTTGCCCTGTCAGACACCACAATCGTTTGAGGAGACGCTGGCCAGCACTATCGAGGCTGATCCCGACCGGATAGCTCTTTTCAATTTCGCTTATTTGCCCGAGATGATCCGCCACCAGAAAGCGATCGCCGCCGATCGTCTCCCAACGCCGCAGCAAAAAATTGAAATACTCAGCACGGCTATCCGGGAGTTTACCGCGGCTGGTTACCGCTATGTCGGCATGGATCATTTTGCCAAACCCGGCGACGAGATGTGCCGTGCGCAAGATGAGGGAACGCTCTATCGGAACTTCCAAGGTTATACGACGCATGCTGGATGCGATCTACTCGCTTTCGGCGTCAGCTCGATTAGCCAAGTAGGAGCCTCTTACGCCCAGAATGAAAAAAATATCCATGATTATGTGCGGCGCGTGGAGGCGGGGCAACTGCCTGTGATGCGGGGCGTGAATCTCGTGGATGACGATATTCTGAGGCGTGATGTCATCATGCGTTTGATGTGCGATTTCCGTCTCGATTTCTCCTATTTCAGCGGGAAGCATGGCAGGGATTTTCCTGTATATTTTTCAAGGGAACTCGCGGCATTGGCACCGTTGATCGAGGATGGATTGGTGGCACTGGGCCGTGATGGTATTGAGGTGACGCCGCCAGGGCGATTGCTGGTGCGCAACATCTGCATGGTTTTTGACCGCTACCTGAGCCAAGCTATGGGGTATAAATTTTCGAGAACGGTATGAAGAGCGAACTAGCAGTGCTTTATGTGAACCTCGGGTCACCCGACTCGCCCGAGGTGGGAGATGTGAGGAACTACTTGCGCGAGTTCCTGCTCGACCCGCGGGTGATAGATGCGCCTTGGCTCATCCGTCAGTTCGTTGTGCGTGGGCTGATTCTGCCCACCCGTCCGAAGAGTTCAGCAGAAGCCTATCGTTCGATTTGGACGATGGATGGATCCCCGCTTGTCGTCACCAGCAGCAAGCAAAGAGCGGCGCTGGAAACGGCGTGCGGGCTGCCCGTGCTTTTGGCGATGCGTTATGGCAAGCCGACGATCCACGGAGCCTTGGAGGAGGCACTCAACCGTGGGGTCACCAAGCTTTTTGTGATACCGGCCTATCCTCACTATGCGATGTCGAGTTATGAGACAGTCGTGGTGCGCGTGCGGGAGTTGGCTGCTCGCATAGCCCCATCTATCAAGCTGGTTTTTCAGCCGCCATTCTATCGTGACCCGCGCTACATTGATGCTTTGGTGGAGAGTGCTCGTCCGTGGTTGGTGCGCAAATACGACCACTTGCTTTTCAGCTATCACGGCGTGCCAGAACGCCATATGCGCAAGGCTGACCGATCGGGCAAACACTGTTTGGCTATTCCGCACTGTTGCGAAAAAGCTGACCCGGTGCACGAGGTCTGTTACCGGGCACAGGTGCGGAAGACGACGGCAGAATTTGTGAAGAAAGCGGGAGTGCCCGATAGCAAGTATTCGATTTCCTTCCAGTCGCGACTGGGTCGGGAGCCTTGGTTATCTCCCTACACGGATCATGTGCTGGAGCGGCTGCCCAAGGCGGGGGTGAAGAAACTGTTTGTGGTCTGCCCAGCCTTTGTGTCCGATTGTCTAGAGACGCTGGAGGAGATTGCAGAAAGAGGGAAGGAAACCTTCCTTCATGCTGGCGGAACCGATTTTGAAATGATACCGTGCCTGAATGAACACCCATATTGGATTCGAGCCTTGGCTGGGTTCGTGCAGGATTTTGTGGACGGGGCGACTCCGCCTCTCGTGACCTCATGCACCGCGCAGATGTCATCATAATCGGGGCCGGCATCACGGGTCTCTCGGCTGCTTTGGCGTGGCGTGCCAAGGGAAAAAAAGTGATCATTCTCGAGCCGAGCGAGCAGGCGGGCGGCTCCATACGCTCGGTCAAAGACCATCAATTTCTCTGCGAACTGGGTCCCAATACACTGATGGTGTCTAAGCCTGAAGTGCGCGAATTTCTAGAGTCGGAACAGTTGCTGGATCATGCTCTCGACGCGGCACCCCACGCCAAGAGGCGTTTTTTGGTGCACAAAGATCGTCTGGTGCCTCTGCCGAAAAGCCCGGTTTCCGCGCTCACTTTTCCTGTCATCTCCACCACGGCCAAGCTCCGTATGTTGGCTGAGCCCTTTATGCGTTCGGGCGTCAATCGCGATGAATCGGTGGCCTCTTTTTTCAAACGACGGATTGGCCCAGAGGCGGCACGGGAGTTGGTGGGTCCATTTATCTCGGGGGTTTACGCGGGGGATCCAGAGAAAATGTTAGCCCGCTTTTGCATGCCTTCCCTTTATCAGATGGAGAGGGAGCACGGCAGTCTTTGTCTGGGAGCGCTGAAGCGTAAAAAGGGAGGAAAAGGAGTGCCGCGCCGCGCCTCTCGCCTGGTGTCATGGGAGAATGGGATTAGTCAGCTTGTGGAAGAGATGGTGGAGAAGGTGTTCGATGATATGCGGCTTTCTGCTCCCATAACTTCCATACAGAGAGAGCTGATGGGTTTTGTGGTTCGTTCTCCGGCAGCTATCTGCGAAGCGCCCAATCTTGTGATGGCTGCGCCTGCCTATGAATCGGCTCAGATGCTCAACAAGCTGGGGCAGCCGTCTCCGTTACTAGCCAATTGTCACTATGCGCCGATGGTGGTGGTTCACTTGGGTGTGGATGTCGAGGCGGTGCGCCATCCGATGAATGGTTTTGGTGCTTTGATTAGCCGCACGCAGGGGTTGCGATCGCTCGGGATACTTTTTTCCTCCACTCTCTTTCCAGGGCGTTCTCCTGCCAGTCATACCTTGTTGACGGTGTTCATTGGTGGGGCCACGGATCCTAGAGCCTTAGCGATGGAGGATGAGGAATTGGTGCGCATCGCGGCTTCAGAATGCGCGAGGTTACTGGGCATGACAGCGCCTCCGGTGTTTCGTCGAGTCACGAGATGGGAAAAGGCGATACCCCAATACGAGCAGGGACACGGCGAGATGATTGCAGAAATTGAAGAGACCGAGAAGATGCAGCCCGGATTGCAGGTATTGGGTAGTTTCCGTGGAGGCGTCTCGCTACAAGACTGTATTCTGAGCGGGATAGGATCTGTGCGCGATTAGCGCCACACATTTTTTCCGAGTTGCTTGGAGGGAGGCGTGGGAAACCCACTATTGTGAGTCTTATTTCAGGCCGTATTTATCGAGCATTTTAGCTAGTTCGCCATTGGTTTTGAGCGTAGTCACCCCTTTATCCAGCAAGGTGGCCAGTTCCTGAGCCTTGGGGTTTTTGGGGCTGAATGCGATGTAGGTGGGCTCAGGCGGGCTCACGGCGTGTGCTTTGAACTTAGCTGGTTCCAGTTTCATTTCGCGCAATTTCCAGAGGAAAACGGCCTCGGACTCTACGATGCCGCCGACTCTGTCTCGATCCATCATTTGTATGAGCTGATCGAGAGCCGTATCGCCTCCGACAAATTGCACTTTACCGCTTTCTTTGTGGCCTCGGATATATTCGTCTATGGCATCTCCATAGGAGTAATCCAAGACAGCACCGAGGGTGATGCCTACCAGTGATGGCGCGCCATCGTATTTCCATGGACTCGCGGCAGGGGTAAAAACAGTGGAGCCCGAAGAAATAATAACTTCTTTTGGGAATATGAAATCAGATGCGTCTCCGGGAGTCGCACCAATAACGCCGTCAATGGCACCTTTGCGAGCCATATCTACGGCGCGAGCCCATGGCATGTTAGTATATTCAACTGATAGTCCGGCTTCCGCGAACGCTTTTTTCACGACATCAATCAAAATGCCTTCCGGCTGCACGCCGGGGGTGCCGTTGAATGGCATCCATGAATCAGCGGCCAATTTGATAGTGGTCTGTGCAGGGCACGACAATGTAGCGGCAGTCAGCAGGAGTGCAGCAGAGCAGGTTCGGGCGGCACGACGAAAGAGGTTTCTGAGGGATGCCATGGACGCGAAGATGTCCCCGCAGTGTGTCAGGTGTGTGGCACTAGGGAAACAATCCACGCAAGAAAATCACCGGCGATCTTCGGTGATTTTCGGCCAATCGTCCGTGCGGAATGGAAATGCTGGGAGCCCCTCGCTGTTATAGAGAGTTATCTCAGGATTGTCGGCCCAAGCATAGCGCGCAGCCACGGGGTGGGGGACTTCCGGAGCACGAAGAGTGAGAGTGTCGCCTTCCAGAACCGCATGAGCCCAGTAAAAGCGGCGATTCTCACCTGCCACAGCAAAACTTTTGAGCGCTTGGCCTTTGACCTGCAATCCTGCGGCGACAGAGTCGAACTCGATCCTTGCGACGCCATCGGAGAAAGTGGATTTTTTCACGGAGGGTCCCGAAGTTATGAGAGGTTTTCCATAGACGGTGGCCAAGGCAGAGAGTGCCAAGCGGCGACCGACCTCTTGCTTATCTTTGGGATGAATATCGGATCCGTCTGCACCGAGATCTACAGCGGTGACCAAACCAGTTTTTTTAAGCGAGAGCACTTGTGCTTGAGATTCGCGCAACTCAGCCCATGCGGAGCTGGCGGGGTCGCTTTTTCTGGCGTTGTAATTAGCGAGTTGGACAACGAAGAAGGGGAGATCCTGAACCCCGGCAGCGGACCAAGCCGAGCGCCATGAGCTGATCATAGTTTTGAGCAAGGAAGCGTAGTTGGCGGCTTTGCCGACATTGTTTTCCCCCTGATACCAGAGAGCACCAGCTATGGGGTAGGAGGTCAGGGAGTGGATCATCGCGCAGTAGAGATTACCTGGGGCGTGCTCGTGTTTGGAGCCTTTGAGTCGCAGGAGGTGCTGGCCATAGACTTTCCATTTGGGCTCCTCGAACTGGTGCTCTATGGAGTAGCGCCATTCTCCGGCCAAGGAGAGTTCTCGGGGTGCAACGGCAGTGCTGTCTGGGTAAGTGGGGACGATGCGGAAAAAGAGGGGGTCGGAGAGAAAACCGCCATTGCCGGACTTGTCGAAGATGCGAATGGCGATCAGCGCTTTCCCGGCTTTGACTTCGGTGGCGGGCACGGTGTAGCGGCGATCTTTTTCCCAGAACTTTTCTGTTTCTTTGCCTGTGGCTCCGATTTTGTTGCCGTTGAAGTAAGTCGTGTCCATGTCATCAATGCGGTTGATGTGCAGGGTCAAATCCATGCCTTCCCACTCTGGGGGTATCTCGATGGATTTCCGGAACCACACCACCCCGTCAAGGTTCAGGCCAAGGGTGACGAAATCAGTCGGAGCCTGACATTTTTTCCAGGCAGAATCATCAAACTCAGGATCCGCCCACCCTCTGAAAACTGCCCGGTTACCGGGGTCTTCGCAGTCGCCATTCCACTCGGTCTTGTGCCTATTCCAGTAGATAGAGTCTTGCGCATGGTCTGCGACGATCGCCTTCTCATTCTTCACTTCGTTTTCGTATTGTTTTTGGGATTGCGCGAAGAAGGGGAGTGTCTTGAGAGCCTCCAGCGGTGTCCAAGCCTCAATCGGGGTGCCGCCCCATGAGGAGTTAATCAGACCCACAGGCGAGGCGAGGTCAGCATGAAGTTTCCTGCCGAAGTAGTAGCCGATGGCCGAGAATTCTGGGGCGGTTTCGGGTGTGCAGACTTGCCATTGACCCTCGACATTTTTTTCGGGGGTGGCGGAGGCTTTAGTCTTCACGGTGAACAGGCGTATGCCTGGGTATTGTGCCGCAGCGGCTTCTTTGACCGCGTTGGCAGCTTTTTTCACCGGCCATTGCATGTTGGACTGTCCTGAACAGAGCCAGACTTCACCAGCTACAATATCTTTCACGCTGCGTTCGCCATCTCCTGTGACTGTCATCTCATAGGATTGTCCCGAGACTAGGGGAGCAAGCGTGACACGCCACTGGCCATCCTTACCTGTTTGGGTTTTGTGTTCCTGCTCGCCGATGCGCACTGTGATGGTGGCACTAGGGGAGGCCCAGCCCCAGACTGGCACAGGTTTACCCGATTGGAAAACGGCGTGGTCGGTGAAAAGAGCGTGTAGGCTGATATCCGCTTGGGCGGCAGCAACAGAGGTGAGAGCAAACAGCAACGGTGTAAGAAACTTTCTCATAAAAATTACAGTAATAACTAGCATAAAGGATAACAAGCGCAGACGCGGTGTATTTCTGCGTGCGAGGTATATATCGGTTTTAGGTATTAGCGGCAGGCATGGTGGGAGACCAAGTGAAGGAGTCGCCTGTGCGTGAGAGTTCTGCGATCATCTCAGAGCGCAAGCGGGATAGATCACTCTGTCGGGAGGGATCAGAGATCAAGTTGCGCGTCTCACCAGGATCTGCCGAGAGGTCAAAGAGCTGCTCTGAGCGTGCGCCCTGAGACCAGGCCACGAACTTGTAGGTTCCGGAGATCAGTATGCGTCCGAGCCAAGTGAGTTCGTGTTTATTGACGGCTATCTCGCTCACCAGTGTAGATCGGGAGACACCTGATCGAGCCTCTAGAACAGGGCGGAGACTGGTGCCAGGTAGTGTCGTATCTATTGGAGCCTTGGCATAATCTAAAAATGTAGGCACCCAGTCGGCACCACTCACCAAGTGTTCTCGGTCTGTAGTGCTAGGGCGGGCAATGCCAGGGCCACTCACGAAGGTAGGCACGGCCATGGACTCTTCGTAGAGCGAGAGCTTGGTCACCCAGCGGTGTGCGGCCATGCCTTCTCCATGGTCGCTGGTGAAGACCACGATGGTGTTATCCAACCAGCCACCCTTTTCAAGAGAGTCAAGCACGATGCCACAAGCACGGTCGGCGGCCTCGACCCAACGGTAGTAGGCGTAGAGATAGGCGCGCCAATCAGCCTCTTTCCAATCGCGAGTGAAGGGCATCTCTATGGCGTAATTATTTTGGGCTCTGCGCCAGGACAACATTTCGGGTTCATCGTCGGCCACCTCAAAATTGGGCGGGAGCGGGGGCAGGGGTAGCGTGCCAGGATGGTGTGCAGGAGGGTGGACGCAATAGTGGCAAATGTCGTGTGGGTTGTGGAGATTGACGGCGAGAAACCACGGTTTGGGAGAGAGAGCCGCGTGATATTTCAAATAATACTCAGCGTCCTGAGCGTGGATAAAGTCGGTGATATCACCAAGGTGCGGGTTTTTGAGCGGGGGCAGGGGAATGTGGACGAAGCCCGGGATATCGGAGGAACCTTTTGGATAGCTCTCAGGGACATGCCATTTGCCAATATAGGTGCAGTCGTAGCCAGTCTCAGAGAGGCGTTCTCCGATCGTGCGAGTGCCGGGTTTGAGGGGTTGGTTGAGATAATCAGCTCCGGTCTGGTGGGGCATCAGCCCCGTGTAGAGGCTGGCTCTCGAAGGCGTGCAGATGGGGGAAGTGCAGTAGGAACGGCGGAAACTGACGCTGCGCTTGGCCAGTTGGTCTAGGTATGGCGTGTGAACCCAATTATTACCCGCACAGGAAAGCGCGTCCAGAGCATGCTGATCGGTGACTAGGAAAAGGATGTTAGGGCGATCGTCGGCAGCCCGCATGGGGCGGTTGCGGTCTCGGAGTGCTTGATGCTCGGATGCTGGCGGGTAGGCGCGACCGCTGAAAAGTTCGTTAGCTGTAGCTGGTGTCACTGGCGTTTCGCTTTTTTGACGGGGGGTAGATGGTGTGCAGGAGGAGAGAGCCGCTGTTCCGGCAGCAGTGAGAAAAGCGCGTCGCGTCAGGTCGCTCATGGTTTTCTGGTTTTAATCTTTCTTTTTCTTTTTGGCTAGCTCGGCTTCGAGCTTTGAAGCTTCGGCAGAGTTTCCGCTTTTACGGTAGGCAGCAGCACCCTTACGAACCGCCTCAGGCAAGAGATCTGGCTCATCGAAAAGTTGGACAACTAGGCTGTAGTATTTAGCGGCATCCGCGAACATCTCACGACCTGTGTAGGCATCGCCGATCACCAGACGCGCCTCGGCATTCAAGCGTCCTTCGGGGATGCGGAGCATGAGCTGTTCGGCGTAGGTGGTGGCTAGCGGGTAGTTGCCGGCCCCGAGATAAGCTTTGGCGAGAGGGAGCATGGCATGAGTGCTTTTCTCGGTATCGCCGCTGGATTCGCGGAATTGTTCGAGGCTTTTGATGGCGGATTGGAATTTCTTCTGCTGGAGCATGGCGACGCCAGCGCCGTGGAGCGCGTCGAGGTAGTGGGGCTCTGCTCCAGACCGGATGAGCCGAGAATAGAGCGCCTCAGATTCCACCCATTTTTTCCGAGAGTCATAGAACTGAGCCAACCAAAAGAGCACGGTAGGATCAGTGGGTTTGACCCCGGGAGTCTTCTCGGCTAGCTCGTCCCATTCCTTGACAAATTGAGCTAATTTATCAGCCTTCTTGGTGTGGTAAGCGGCGAAGACCAAGCGTTCTGTAGAGGGTGCGTAGTAATCTGGATCGGCCTTGCGGCCAGCCTCTAGTTCAACGAGTGCTTCGGTGTAATCCTTAAGTTCGAATTGGGTCCAGCCTTTCCAATATCGTGCGTGTGCGCTCATCTTGCCTTTTGGAAAAAGCTTCAGGTAGCGGGAGAGTTCATCGCGGCTTTTCTCGAGTCTGCCCTGTTTTCCGAGGAGAAGTGCGCTGCGGTAGATGGCCTGCTCCACCTGCGGAGCGCCGGGGAATTGCTCTTGGAGCTGATTCCATGTCTGGAGCGAGGTATCGTAACTGGAGAGTTGCTCTTCAGCCAAGCCGAGTTGCCAGAGGGCTTCTGGTGCGGATGGGCTGGAAGGCATCTCGCGCACAAACCGTTCAAAAGTCTTGGCTGCCCTCGGGAAGTCCCTCGTGGCATAGAGACTCCAAGCCAGTTTGAACAGAGAGGTTTCTTGGGCGTTGGGCGGCTGGCCAGACTCGACAATCTGTTGGAAAGCCTTGGCGGCAGTCTCGTAGTCGCTGTTCTCGAAGGAGAGTTCGGCGGAGAGATAACGCACAAAGGGAGCTTTTTCCGAGGCAGGGAATGCGGATAAAAAAGCCTCTGCATCGGGCAAGAGATTGTCACTCTGCAAGGACATCAGCACCAAGAGGCGCTCGTAGGAGGCCAGTTCTTCATAGGGTGAGCCTTTGGCTTGGGTGAGGAGGAAATTATAAGTCTCCAGAGCGACCGGAAAGTTTTTGGTGAAGCGTCGGGAGTTGGCCATGTAGTAGAGCGCCTCGGCAGCAGCACCTTTGGGGAGAGCTGTTTCGACTTCGGGGTAAAGGTCAATGATCCCCTCGTAGTCGTCCAAAGCAAAACGAGAGCGCAGAAGTCCGATGTGGCTAAATTGACGCCACGACTCTGGGGCATCCACCCTGCGCACGGCATCGAAATAGGCGGCAGCTTCTTTGAATTGCTTCAGGGCGAGCGAGACCATGCCCGCCCTCACGCCTGCCTCGCCTCGCATTTCGGGGGTGCTCTCCGGAGAGGTGAGAGCGGCTTTGAAGTGGTCGAGCGCAATTTTGTGATTGCCCTTGATCTCGTTGAGTTTGCCCAGCGCGAGGTCGGCAAAAGGTTTGTAGGGGTTATTTTTGTCCGAGGTGCGCAGGGCTTCAAGGTAGGGGATGCTCTCGTCGGTTCTGTTGAGTTTTTGGAGAGCCAGCGCTGCTTGGAAGTTGGCGTTGAGCGTGAGGCCAGCAGACTTGGAGGACTCGAGCACATCGAGGAACATGGCTAGGGCATCGGAGGGATTCCCGTCTGTCAGAAATATCTCGCCCCGCCTCATTTTAGCAAAAGACGCGTAGTTGCCTTTCGGGAACTCTTTCAGGACGAGGTCGAACGCGCCCATGGCATCTTTGGTTTTGCCTGTTTGCCGGTAGATGTCGCCGAGCTTGTAGATGGCTTCCTCGCGTTCTGGCTCGAGCGCATGGACTGCGAGGAATTGGATATACCCGTCTGCGGCCTCGGAAAATTGTTTGGCCACATAGAGCGCGTTCAGGGTGGATAACTCTTTCTCAACAGAGTTTGTTTGCACCATGGGTGGTGTCGGCGAGCTTTCAGCTTGGGCTGAATGTGCCTGTGAGGTGATGACAAGTATGGCAGCCAGCATCACGATCGAGGCTGGTCCAACTTTTTTCTGTATTCGATAAACTACCTGCTGCATTGCCAGATAACTTGTAGCATGATACATGGCGATGGCGATGCTGTTTTCAAAAATCTCAGTTTTGTGTCCCGGTTTACTCGGCGGCTCTTTGGCGATGGCTGCCCAAGAGGCGGGGTTGGCCCGCGAAGTCTGGGCATGGGTTCGGCGTGAATCAGCCTTGGCTGTGACGCGGGATCACTTGCCCGGTGTGTGCGTGACCAGCGACCTCTCCGCTGCCGCTCAAGGTGCAGATTGTGTAGTGCTGGCCTCGCCCGTGGATGCCATGCCAGCTTTGGCTCAACGCCTTCTTCCCTGGCTGCAGGCAGACTGTCTGGTGACGGATGTGGGGAGTGTCAAAGGTGTTGTCGCCGAGAGCGTAGCTCCACTTTTCAATGGCACAGCATCATTCATCGGAAGTCACCCCATGGCAGGGGCCGAGACGACAGGCGTTCAGGCCGCCAGCCCTTCTCTCTTTCAAGGAGCTGCCTGTGTGGTGACTCCAAGACTTGGAGATACTCCTGAGTTGGTCGCCCGCGTCTCTCTCCTCTGGCAGAGGCTCGGATGCCGTGTTTTTCAGATGACTCCCCTCGATCACGACCAACGCGTGGCGCGGATCAGCCACCTGCCACACTTGCTAGCAGCCGTGCTGACCAAGGCTGCCGCCAAGATGCCTGAGTCACTTGAACTCTGCGGTCCTGGCTTTCGCGATTGCACACGGGTGGCTATGGGGTCGCCTGCGATGTGGGACGGAATTTTTCGAGATAACCGAGACTCGCTGCTCGATGCCATCTCGGTGTTGGAGCAAAGTTTGGCAGAGGCGAGGGTCTTGGTGGAATCAGGCGCGGATATGACTCCGTTTTTGGCTGAAGCAGCCCAACTCCGGCACTCGATTCAGAAGTGACCCATCCCCTTGTGAAAACGCCTCCCCCCGATCCCTCTCGCATCTTGCTCATCAAGCCTAGCAGCTTGGGAGATGTGGTTCATGCGCTGCCGATAGCCCATGCCTTGCGCCAACATCCCGGCGTCAAATCACTAGACTGGGTGGTGAATCCCGAGTGTGCTGGGGTGCTGGCAGACAATCCCGACATCGGGAGGTTGATTTTGTTTCCTCGCCATTCATGGGGCAGGTTGCCCGAGTTTGCTCGTGTGCTGCGAGAGGAGCGCTACGACTGGGTAGTGGATTTGCAAGGGCTTTTGCGTTCGGGTCTGCTGGCTCGCATGGCTAACGCCAGTTGGCGTGTGGGGATGTCGGACGCTCGGGAGGGTGCTCGCTACCTTTACGATAGCGTAGCTCAAGTCAGCGCGGGGCATGCGGTCGAGCGTTATAGTCAGGTGCTCGGGCATCTGGGTGTGAAGCAGGAAGGATGGCACTTTCCACTGCCCTCGGGACGAA
This sequence comes from Verrucomicrobium spinosum, assembly GCA_020718645.1. Classification (GTDB taxonomy): domain Bacteria; phylum Verrucomicrobiota; class Verrucomicrobiia; order JADLBR01; family JAIBCM01; genus DYRQ01. The sequence goes on along the minus strand of DYRQ01000041.1, from coordinate 6,195 downwards.
AGCCTCTAGGGGTTCCAGAGGGGCAACCCTTCGCGGTGTTGCACCCATATTCGAGGTGGCAGACGAAGGAACTGCCCGCGGAGTGGGTCAGCCAAGTTGTCCGATCTCTGCCAGAAGTTCGTTGGGTGGTAGTGGGGCGTGGCATACCGTTGGGGCTGGAAGGTGTGGTGGATCTGACAGGGCGCACAGATCTGCGGGAGTTGCTCTGGCTCCTGCGAGAAGCGGCGTTTGTGCTTTCAACTGATTCTGGCCCCATGCACTTAGTGGCGGCTCTTGGTAGGCCGTTGGCGGTTGTTTTTGGTCCCACCAGCCACGAGAAAACAGGGCCGTGGTCTCCCTCTGCCAGAGTCTTCACCGCACCAGTGGAGTGCCGTCCCTGTTTTTCCCGAAGGTGCACCAATAGTGTCGAGAGAGCCTGCATCCGGTCTATTTCTGCCGAGGAAATCGTGGCCTGTGCAAGGCAAGCCATGGCAGGCCGCTCTCTCGTTTAGGCCGAAAACAGCTCAGGGCTTTTTCTCGACAAAACGCAGGGAAACCGAGTTGACGCAATAGCGGAGACCGGTGGGTGGTGGGCCGTCATTGAAAACATGTCCCAGATGGGCATCGCACCGAGCGCACAGGATTTCCTCTCGGACCATACCGTGGCTCGCATCCCGAGAAACCACCACATTTTCGGGAGCAAAAGATTTGAAAAAGCTGGGCCAGCCTGTCCCCGAGTCAAACTTGGCATCGGAGACGAAGAGAGGCAGAGCACAGCAGGTGCAGAAATAGTGGCCGGTTTTTTTGTGATCGAAAAATGCCCCGCAAAATGGGTGCTCTGTGCCCTTGCCCCGTGCTACGATGTAAGCTTCCTGTCCTAGCTGCTCTTGCCAATCTTGATCGGATTTCACAATCTTCGCTTGGGCAGTAGGTTCAGTAGGAGAACCGTCCGAGGCAAGCAGCCTCACAGTCACGGTTTTTGGTGTTTCAGCGTCGGTCTTCATAGTAAAAAAACAGGCTAAGGCAATTCCTATCCAGATGGTCGGCAGATGCATGATAGAGTCTGCAACGCTTTCCACATTTTGCAAATGCACCACAGGCTGTCGCTTCATTAACTGCATTAACAAAAATCAGGTTTATCCCTGATGCGCAAAGTGAGGTGGAATGTTAAATTGAGACCAGTTGATTTGAAATATATGGTGTATCCATCAGAGTATCTAGTTCAGGATTGCATTGACGAAAGAGTGCTTCAGCTCTTGCTCAAGTGTCCTGTCTGCACGGAGTATGCGGCGGCTCACAAGTGCCCGTTGCGACTAGTCAGACACCAATCTCCAGCACTGAAATACGCCTATTTAAAGAGCATGAGCGAGGGGCAAAAAATAGAACTCCTCGAGCATCATGATGCCTGTTTTGCTTGTTCGAGCAGCGCGGTAAAGAGAGGGTGATCCACCAGATCACATCTCGGGAATAGTTTTTTAGGAAAAGGTCTTTTCAGACAATTATTGTCACCCACGAGACGCCGCCGCACACAAAGCCTTGCCAAGAAGGAGGACTTGCGCGTCAATCCCGACATGAATCACTTGGGAAAATGGTTTGAGACAGGTTTATGGAATTCACGCCTAGTCGTTCTTTCGGCTGTGGTGGCGAGTTTACTGGTGGCGCTGGCGATGTTCTATGTCGCCACGGTGGATGTCGCTGCGATGATGGGACACCTTGGGCATTACCACGACATGGGGTTGAGCATGGAAGCCCGCGGAGAGTTGCGGGCCTCGTTGGTGACGCATGTGGTGGAGATTGTGGACGGTTATCTTTTCGGGGCAATTATGTTGATTTTTGCTCTGGGTCTTTACGAGCTATTCATCAGCCGCATTGATGCTGCGGAAAAGTCTGAGTTCGCCTCTCGCCTGCTTTTGATTCATAGCTTGGACGACCTGAAAGACCGACTTGCCAAAGTGGTGCTGGTGATCTTGATCGTCAAATTTTTTGAAAATGCATTGCGCATGCATTTTGAAACACCGCTCGACCTGCTGAGTTTAGCCGGTGGGGTTTTGCTGATAGCTGGTGCGTTGCGTCTCACCCACAAAGGTCACAAGGGTAGTGCCACAGAAAAAAGCGAATAGCACCACCACTCAGTAACCGGGCGTTCAGGTAGCTAGAGGAAAGTAGAGCTTAAAGCATGAGCCGCGGCCTAGCTCTGTCTCCAGATGGATGTAGCCATTGTGTTCGCTCATGATGTTAAAGACTGTAGCCAAGCCCAACCCGGTGCCTTTGCCCTCTTCCTTGGTGGTAAAAAAAGGCTCAAATATCTGTGCCAGATGCTCGCTGGCAATCCCGGTGCCAGTGTCGTGAACCTCAGCTACGGCATAGTCGCCAGCGGGGATGATCATTCCAGTGCTCGTGGTGAGATCGGAGAGTAGCGTCTGCTTGGAGACGCCGAGCGATATTTTACCTCCTTTGGGCATGGCATCCTTGGCGTTGACCACCAAGTTGATGATCGCATTCTGGATCTGGGTAGGATCTCCAACAACAAACAGGTCGGCACCTCCACTTTCCACGGCAAGCTCCACTCTGGCACTGATGGTTGCCTTGAGCATCAGCCGGACATCTTCGAGGCACTCCCTCACACTGAAGCGCGCTTTTCTGAGTTCGCTGCGGCGCGAAAAATTGAGCAGGCGTCGGCAGACATCAGCGGCTCGGCGCGAGGTCAAGAGGAGCGCTTCGATATCCGCGTGGCGGGAGTCGCTCTCGGGCGTATTCATCTCGAGGATTTCACCGTAGCCGATGATAGCGGCCAAAATGTTGTTGAAATCATGGGCGATGCCCCCGGCCATCTGTCCCATGGAATCCATTTTCTGCACTTGGGTCAGTTGTTGTTCCAAGCGACGCTGCTTAGTAATATCTCGGAAGTCGAGCACGGCACCGATCGTTTTATCGTCTGTGTCATGGATAGGAGCGCCACTGAAGGAAAAGAAGTGTCTGTTGCCTCTCATGTCCATGCAGTAGTGCTTTTCCAAGATCCGTTGATTGGGTGCTGAAGGCTGAAATATCTGGGAGACAAGATCAGTCGCAGGGAGGTTGGTTTCCACTTCGAGGAAAGGGAATACCTGATTGATCAGGCGACCCTTGACCAGCTCTTTAGGAGAGTTGGCCAGATGCTCCGCAGTAGTGTTGATACCAGAGATTCTGCCAGCTTTATCTGTGCTGATGATAGCGTCGGGGATCGAGTTCAGCGTGCGCGCCAAGTTGCGTTGGCTAGCCAAGAGGGATGCCTCGACATTTTTACGGCGTTCGATTTCGTTTTCGAGGCTTATGGTTCGCTCAGCCACAAGTTCTTCGAGGCGCGAGTTCATGTTTTTCAGATCGCGGGTCATCTGGATCAGCGCCAAGGAGAGTTCGTCTTCTGACGAGCGGGGAATGATGACCTCGCTGTAGTTGCCAGAGGCCAAAGACTGAGCCTGACGCACGATCTGGCGGCTATTGGCGATGCTGCTGTTGAAGGCTATCTCAATGAGCCCAATTTCATCAGTCCTTGCTGATTCTGGGATGTTATGTGAGAGCATCCCTTTTTGGACATAGACTAAACCTTCTGACAGGCGTTGGAGAGGGCGGGTGATGAGAGCTCCGACGATGAGGTGCATGAAGAGCGCCAAACAGGTGAGCTGGATGAAAGTCAGCAGCGCCCGGATCCGCAGGCTGTCCAGCACTGTCTGCTGGATATATTCGCGCGTGTAAACGCAGAGGATGGTGCCGATGAGGTCGGCCCCGTGCCAGACTTCGGCCTGTCTGACAAAGAAGTTGCTCGTGTCTTCCATCCCGATCAAGCTCGGCCACAGGGAGAGGATAGTGTCATCAGTCAATTGCGGGTGAGTGTCTTCGCTGATGATTCGGATAGCTTGTCCAGTGGGTCGTATCGCACCTGTATAAAGCTTGCCGCCGCGAATGTTGTCGAACAGGGTGACGCCGACCAAGGATCGGTCTATTTCAAACTTCACCGAGATCAGATTCCTGATCGACTCGGTATCCAGCTCGAAAAACAGGGGTTTGACACTCAGCACCAGATCGCGAACCAGCTGGTCGGCGGTGCGGTTGAGTTTTACATTCTCTTCATGGCTCAAGGAAAAATAGGCGTATAAGGCGAAGGCAACTTGGAGAATAAGCACCAAAGCCGAGAGACAAACAAAAAGAGAAAGCCTGAGGGAACGGAACTTGTGGAGCTGGGAGAGGACTTGATTCACAGCGAGTATTTTTTAATCAACTCATCTACCCTACCCATCTTTTTCATTTTGGCTAGTTCCTTGTTGAAATGATCAACGAATTTTTCCCAGCCTCGGTCTTTATGAAACATGATCGGGTAGCCCACACAGTCCACCACGAAAGGGGAGTGGTAGAGTTTTTGAGGCATTTTTCCCCCGAGCACCACACTCCATCGTGCTACGAGGGGATTCATGACAGCAGCAGTTCCCCGTTCCAAAACCAGCATTTTTAGGGCATCCCCTTCGCTGGCAGCATCTATCCGACGCAGGGTCCCTTGATCAAACAGGGGCTGGAGGGTGGGGTAGCAATACCCATGAATACCTATAACATACTGTCCTGCAAGATCGGTGGCTCGGGTGTAGGTCTCCAGCTTGGGGTCGAGCCCGACCAACTGATCTCTATAGTCCATAATGGGGTCTGTGAAGATGTGATTCTCAGGATCTTCCACCCACTCAGGAGCCTTGAACCGAGCATCAATCAGTCCTTGATCCATCATGATTTTTTCCCGTTTTTCAGGGTAGGCTGTGATAAAAAGGGTGTAGCCTTTTTGCTGGGCGATGCCTTTTAATATATCAATTAAAATGCCTTGGCCTTGAGGGAGTGGCTCTGGAAAAGTGTAGGGCGGGTGCCCAAGAGGGGAGATGCTCAGCCGGATGACCTTGGTAGGGGGATCAGTGCTGGGTTGTGATACAGTTTCGGCTTCAGCTCGGGCAGTGAGCCAAGCATAAGCCACAGCCATTAAACAGATGCATACCTTGAGGGACATGTCGGGCGGATTTTCTAGGATAAAACAACCATGATTGCAAATTTGAATTTTCACTTAATCTACGAGCGATTTATCAAAGCGTATATTCTTCGGGTCGCGGTTGGATAGTGTTTGATTATGTTCTGTCTGTGGCATAGGAATTGCCTTTCTAGGATAGATTGTAGCTATGCAACTCCCTCTCTGGTTTTTGTTTCTGTTGCACCACTGGCGCTGGTTGGTGGAGGTTCTGCTCTTGTCTTGTGCTGTTTATGGCGTCTATCGCCTCACGCGGGGCACCCGCGGTGCTGCGGTGTTGACAGGGCTGGGGATTCTGATCGGAGCCATGTGGTTCCTGACAGTCTGGTTGGAACTCCATGTCATCGGCTCCGTGCTCGTGGTGGTCTTGCAATCCTTGCCTGTCATCCTCGTTGTCTTGCTGCAACAAGAGATGCGGCAAGGCCTTGGCGGTCTCTCATGGAAACACTTTTTCTCATCCAAACAAAGCAAGGCCGAAGTCGTGGAGGGTATTGTCGGCGCGGCAGAATCTTTGAGCCAGAAACGCCTCGGCGCCTTGATAGCGATCGAGCATAATAACAACCACCAGGGCGTGATCGAAAGCGGTGTCCCCGTGGATGCCGTGGTGTCTGAAGAGTTGCTCGAAAGTATATTCTACCCCAACACCCCCCTGCACGACGGCGGAGCCTGGATCCACAACAACCGTCTCGTTGCTGCCGCCTGCATTTTCCCTGTAACTGACCGGGAAACACTGCACCGGAGCTTGGGCTTGCGCCACAGAGCCGCGATAGGTTTGACGGAAGAGTGCGATGCCCCTGTCGTTGTCGTCTCTGAAGAGACCGGCATTATCTCGCTGGTTCACCAAGGGCTCATCGAGCGCCCCATGTCCCCAGAAAGCCTGCGTCGTCGTCTCACTGATATCCTGATGGATCGAACTAGATCACTTCCAAAAGATGAGGAGGCCGTCGCATGAGCCAGTCACCTAGGCACCCTTGGAGGGCAAAAACCATCTGCCTGCTGATCGCATCCATGATGTGGTGGTTCATGAAGTCACAGCAGGAACCCAATTTTTTGCAGAAAGAATGGCAGCTCTTTCATCTGCGTCAGCTCAACGCCCCCCCTGCAGAGCCAAGGCCGTAATACCCTCCCTGAAAACTGTTTTTACCTCTATCTAGCGGAGGTTTTCTCGGGGCATTTTCCTG
>DYRQ01000130.1 GCA_020718645.1 Verrucomicrobium spinosum | reverse complement strand
TTTTGAACCACGGACCACACGGAATACACGGAAGAGAAAGGACAAAACCATGAACAAAAAAGAAAATGATTTTTACGGAGGGTTGAGGAAGAAGGTTGCGGCTTGGGCGGGGTCGCCCGAGGGGCAGAGCAATCAGTGGGTGGATTATCTTCTGCTGTTGCCGGACATGTTTTATCTCCTCTGCGCTCTCGCGCTAGATCCGGAGATTCCCGCCGTGCACAAGGCAAAGATTGCCGTGGCGCTCGCCTATATCGTCAGCCCGATTGATCTGATTCCGGAGATGGTGCTCGGGCCGGTGGGGTATGTGGATGATTTGGCGCTCGCCGCATGGATTCTCAACGGAATTTTCAACGAGGTGGAGCAAGGGATCGTGCTCAAGCATTGGAAAGGCGAAGCCGATCTGCTGAAGACGATCCAAAACCTGATCGCAACGGCCCATGAAGCACTCGGTCCAGGGTTGTGGGAAAAGATCAAGCAGTTGACGGGGAAGAAGTGATAGCATAATTCAGAATTCACCGAAAAGCTTAACCTGGTGCCTAAACTTACAGAAATACTGGAAGATATTGCGATCGCTTTAAGAGGGATTCGCACACAGGGGATGTCGTATTACATCGATCTGCCTTTCAAGCAAGAGGGCGATGTTTGTCTCGATATTATCGGATGCAACCAATTGAACAGTTGGGCTTGCGGATTTGCTGCCGGCTGGACAGTTGCAAAGACTTTTCACACGCAAAAAAACGAAAAGGCCGAAAACATTTTTTACACATTGTGCCAAACCAACCGGGATGGAACAGAGACGGCCAATCTTAAGAAGGCGTTGAAATCGTTTGGCGTTGGAGTCCGGCATTACAGGGGCGGGGCGTCTTTCGCGCTTGTGCGCAGATCCATAGATGCGGGTTTTCCCGTGATCTGCTGCATTAAAGGCGGTGAATGCAACCACTGGTGCGTGGCCGTCGGCTATAACGGTGTAACAAAAACAGTGCTCTCTTGCGGCAACCATTTTTTCAGCGATTTGAAAAGATGCCCCATGGAAAAATGGGAGCAGCTAACGAGAGGCGAAGATGCTTTGGTCTGCTGGGGAGAGAAAAAACCACGCAACCTAGATTTGCGCGGGATCAAAGTGCTGGATTTAGCATGCCCATTCTGTGGCGAAGCCCTAGATGTGCTGGACGGTGAGGACTCGCAGTGCCCTTATTGTTGCGTGGATTTCAGGTATGGTGTCAAAGACGATACTTGCTACTGGATTGCGGATCGTGCGCGGGATTGTGAACCTGTTCCGGTGAAGTGTCCCACTTGCAGCAAGCACCGGTATCCTGTGCAAGCCTCCGGTGAATATATTTGTGGTGCATGCGGCGACTCGTTTGATTTTGTGAGAGAAAAATCTGGAAAGATCTGCTGGTAATGCTGAATTGGGAAACAGGGCAGGTATTTACAGGTCTGAAGAAGGAGAATGCATGCAAACTAAGCAGGGTCAGAATATCTGGTGGTGGGCGACGGGTTTACTGGTTGTGGCGCTCGTGCTATTCGTGGTTGCCAAAATATTACACCTCGGGTGGTTGGAGGCTTTTGCCGAAGCGGCGCTGGTAGGCGGACTCGCCGACTGGTTTGCAGTCGTGGCACTATTTCGCAAGCCGCTCAACCTGCCTATCCCGCACACGGCGGTGATTCCCAATAACAAGGACCGCATCGCTGAGTCGCTCGGTGGGTTCGTGGCAGAAAACTTTCTGACACGCAAAGTGGTGGAGTCCAAAATCGCGAATTTGGATCTGACCGGTCGTGCAGGGCGTTGGGTGGAAGAGAATGCGGAAAGTCTCACGCAAAAAATCGTCTCGGAGGTGCCAGGAATTTTGGCCGGGCTGGACGAGGGCGCCATCCAGAAGATCATCCAGCGCGAACTGCGTGCGGGGGTGGAGAAGCTAGACTTTGCAAAATCGGCGGCGGGGTTGCTCGAATCGCTGACGGCGCAGGGTAAGCACAGGGAAATTCTCTCGAAAATTCTTGTAGGCGCCCAGGCGCTGATCGAGAAGAACAGGGAAAGTATCGCGGAGGAAATTCGCCAAGAACTGCCGCTTTCCGAATTGGAAGGCATTCCGTTCTTGGGTGACACGATCGTAGCCAGCGTGAGAAGGGCGGCAGGGGATGCTGTTGCAAGCCTGCTGGTCTATAAAATCCAGAAGGTGCTGGATCGTGCTAAGGCGGACGATAACCACAAGCTGCGCTCGGAATTTGACGAGGCGCTGGCGGGGTTAGTGCGCAACTTACGCGAGTCGCAGGAATATCACCAGAAAGCCCAAGAGATGAAGACCGCCTTGTTGGAGTCCAAGGAGGTGGGGGATTACATCAGCTCGATCTGGGGTGACCTGAAGAAGAAAATCTTGGATGACCTAGCCAGCACAGACTCGGGCATTCGGCGGGCACTTTTGGCTGCGGTGAAAAAAATTGGGACGACGCTCCAGCAGGAGCAGGTCCTGAAGGATCGGATCAATGCTTGGCTCAAGCCGGAGCTAGCGGAGCTAGCAGAAAAAAACAGGCACGAGGTGGCGCGGATGATCGAGGAGACGGTCAAGCAGTGGGACGGTAGAGACTTGGCAGAAAAACTTGAAGAGCACACGGGACGCGACCTGCAATTTATCCGACTGAACGGCACGCTGGTCGGCGGACTAGCGGGGCTATTGATCTACTTGGGATCATTATGGCTCCATTGATCTGGGGCTTCAAAAAACAATTTTCGCCACCTTATTTTTGTTCGTCTTTTTGCTCCCCATGCAAGCTTCGGATCAAGAACCTTGGAACCGTAAACAACATGGGGTGTATAAGGTGGCATACGGTTTATTTAGTGGGTTGTTGGGGCTAGCGCCGCAGGCTCAGAGTCGAGATTGGGCGCCCGATTGGCCGGGTGTTGTTCCGTTTGACTTGGCCAGTCATGACGGTTGGCATATCCACGGATGGCACTGGAAAAACCCACAGGTCAAAAAGTATCGGGGCACCGTCTTGTTGATCCACGGTTTCGGGGAATCGAGCTTGGATAATAATCAGGTGCTGGAACCTGCCAAACTACTCTCCGAAAAACTGCAAGTGGCTGTAGTAGCTTTTGATCACCGATTTCATGGGCACAGCGGAAAAGGTATTCCCTCTTTTGGTTGGGCGGAATCCCGTGATGTATCCACCGTCATCGACCAGTGCGTGAAGGCGGGTCTCCCTCAACCTTTCGCCCTTGTGGGCACTTCGCTCGGAGGAATGGCCGCTGGTCTGTGCGCCCAAAACGATGCACGGGTGGTCGGTGCGGCGCTTTTCATGCCGCCGGCTTCGCCGCGCTTGGCTATTCAGGGAGCGGAAAAACTGGCGAAAGTTTCTTGGTCAAAAATATCGCGTCCTGTGGGGCAAATGATCGAGGAGGTTTACGGCAACCCTGTCTTGGATGATGGAGATCCCCAGAAAAATCCGCTCACGCCCGCACACTCCCCACGCATGCTCTATGCCATGAGCGAGGATGACGAATACGGTTATAAGGAAACTTTCCAGCTCTGGGAGTCTTGGTATCCCAAGACCAGTGCCAAACCCTACCTCTCACCAGCGCAGGCACCAAAACAAAAGAAATGGTTTATTCGCCACGATCCAAAAGATCAGCCGAGCGGTTACTTTGGGCATGGCATGTCACCTCTCTGGCCAGATAAAAACAAGGAAGCCTTGATCGAGTGGGGGGAGATAGTTTTCAAAAAGAAGTGGTTCTGATGCCGTCGTGCGGATTTGCTTTTGCAGTGTGTTCGGAATTGCCGTAATCGAGTTGGGCATCCATGAGCGTGATCTCTGATGCTGCGGTTAAAAGAAATAGTGGAGCCACTCTGCCTCTCGGAGTTTTTGACTCCGGTGTGGGTGGGTTGACGGTGGCGCGAGCCATCCGCGAGGCGCTGCCGCAAGAGTCTATCCTCTACTTGGGCGATACTGCGCGTGTGCCGTATGGAAATAAGTCGCCCGAAACCGTGTTGCGTTATGCCCGCGAAGATTGTGCGTTTCTGTTGTCCCGTGGGGTGAAGGCTATCGTAGTGGCGTGTAACACGGCTTCCGCCCACGCTCTCCCAGCCCTGCAACAGGAGGTGCCTGTGCCCATTTTTGGGGTGGTGGAACCGGGTGTTGCCGCTGCCTTGGCTGCGACGCGCAGTGGGCGCATCGGCATCATCGGCACACAGGGCACGATCGGAAGTGGTGCCTACCAAGAGCGATTGTTGCGCAGTAGGCCGGATCTGATTCTGCACGCCTGTGCGACTCCGTTGCTGGTGCCCTTGGTGGAGGAGGATTGGGTCGGGCACGTGGCGGCGCGTTTGGTGCTGGAGGAATATTTGGCGCCAATCCGTGCAGAAGGAGTGGATACTCTGGTGCTGGGTTGCACGCATTATCCGCTGTTGCGCGAGGCTATCCGTGGGGTGATGGGTGCGGGTGTGGCTCTGGTGGATTCTGCGGAGTCGTGTGCTGCGACGCTGCACAAACATCTAGAGGAGACAGGGGCGCTGGCTGTGGGAGGGGCGTCTGGAACGATTGAAATTTGCCTGACCGATCGGCCATCCAATTTTGCCAATATCGCGCAGAGATTCTTGGCTACCGACCTACCACCCGTGCAAGTGGTGACGCTGCCGACCCTGTCGCACTAACGGAGTTTTGGTTGCTCAGACGGCGACACGAGTTCCTGTGAGAGTGACTACTTTCGAGCAGCTGTTTCAATAGTCTGCGCATTTTTTATTGTTATCAACAATAAGAGGTTTTCCGGTAATCTGCATCCGATTGGTTATCAGGGCGATGTATGGTTGTATGAAACGGGAATGAAACCTGCTAAGTGTTGGGAATGAGTTTGTATAGCACGACCCTGAAAGGGGTGCGGTATTCTTTTGCCGATTTGAAAGAGCTGATGGCCAAGGCCTCGCCTGTGAGATCAGGCGATGAGTTGGCAGGCGTGGCTGCCGGGAGCGCGGAGGAGCGTGTGGCGGCCCAGACGGTGTTGGCAGAGGTGCCGCTGGTTCGGTTTACCGAGGAACTCTTGATACCCTATGAAGAGGATGAGGTCACGCGATTGATCTGTGATAGGCGCGATGTGCAGGCTTTTGAGCCCGTGTCTGGTATGACCGTTGGGATGTTCCGCGACTGGTTGCTGGACTACGAAACGACTGCAGAAAAACTCACACCTTTGGCCGGTGGTCTGATGCCCGAGATGGTGGCGGCAGTTTCAAAAATCATGGCCAACCAAGACCTGATTTTAGTAGCGAAAAAATGTCGGGTGCTCACGAAGTTCAGGAATACGGTGGGTCTGCCGGGCCGGCTCTCGGTGCGCTTGCAGCCCAACCATCCCACCGACGATCTCAAAGGGGTGGCTGCCTCTATTCTCGATGGCCTGCTCTACGGGTGCGGGGATGCGGTCATTGGCATGAACCCGGCCACGGATAGCGTGGCGTCGTGCTGTGGGCTTTTGAGAATGATGGATCATATTATCCCAAATTTCGCAATAGCACGCGAAGGATGCAGGTGCGAGGCGCGAGGGG
>DYRQ01000129.1 GCA_020718645.1 Verrucomicrobium spinosum | reverse complement strand
GGTTCAGTCTGGCGGCACCTTCGGCTCATGGAATTTCGCTTTCTCTCATCTTTATTATGGTAGAGCATACCAGATGGATCGTCCGCCGCCGTGGCGCACGAGGAGGCCTTTGTTCACGAGGGAGGTGAAGGTGGCTTTGGGGGTGTTGGGGCTGGCACTAGTTCCGGCATCATGTCGCGGGTGGTGACCCGGCCTTGATCCCGCACATAATCTAGGGTTTTGACCGCCAGTTCCGACAGGGCGGCAAGGGCATTTTTTTCGCGCTCTACTTTCACGGCTAGGCGACGCTTTTGCTCCTGCATGGCTCGCAGGAAGAATATCAGCCAAGGTTGCTAATTCGGAGCCTTGTTCCGGATGGAGAATTGCGTCTGCCGCAAGGCCAAGTAGTAGCCTTCTTTGCTGTGCTTAATCACAGACTCCAGCGAGTAATACGGCACAAAGGCATAGCCGCCTGCAAAAGAAGCGACGGCGGGATTTGGCGAATGCCGAATATCGAAATATCAAATGGCCTGAACTTCGTAATTCGGATCTCTTCAATCGCATTTTTTTCTGGCGGAATTGCCGTGTGCGAAATGGAAAATCCGGCATAACAGGCATTTTTTTACGGACACAAAAAACCCCGGCTTTGAGCCGGGGTTGTGCTTGTGAAAAACCGTCGGGATGATCCGGGTTTAGAACAGCTTCGACCAATCCACCCCACGCATGTCGCCTGTCTCCAACATGTGCTGGTGCATGGCGAAGGCGCTGCCGAGTGTCTGAGGGGTGTGCCCCGATTTGACATGCTCGAAGTAGCCGCGCAACTGGTCGCGATACTCGGGATGGGCGCAGGTATCCACGATGAGATGGGCGCGCTCCATAGGATCTTTGCCACGCAGATCGGCCACACCGTTTTCGGTGATGATCGTCTGCACCGAGTGCTCGCTGTGATCCATGTGAGCCACCAGCGGGACGATGGTGCTGATCTTGCCGCCCTTGGCTGTCGAGGGGCAGACAAAGATGGAGAGGAAGCTATTGCGGGTGAAATCACCCGAGCCACCGATACCATTCATCATGTCTTTGCCCATGACATGGGTGCTGTTCACATTACCAAACAGATCCACCTCGATCGCGGTGTTGATACTGATGATACCGATGCGGCGCACGATCTCAGGATGGTTAGAAATCTCCTGAGGACGCAATACAAGCTTCTTCTTGAACTCCTCTAGGTTGTCGTAGATCACCTTGAGCACATCTGGGCTGACAGTCAGGGAGCAGCCGCTGGCGAAGGTGATCTTGCCGCTCTGCATGAGCTCGATGACCGCGTCTTGGATGACCTCGGTATACATCTGGAAGGGCGGGATGTCTGTGTTGGTGCCGAGTGCTCCGAGCACAGCGTTAGCGATGTTGCCGACGCCGGACTGGATGGGCAGGAACTCTTTGGGAATCCTGCCCGCCTTCATCTCAGCGGCCAAGAAACCGGCCACATTCTCACCGATCTTGAGCGTGACATCATCTGGCTCATCAAAGGGCGAAACTTCGTCAGCAGCGTTGTTTTCCACGATGCCGATGATTTTTTTCGGATCTACTTTGATGCCGACAGTGCCGATGCGATCCGAGACTTTTGTCAGAGGTATGGGCTGGCGGTGCGGGGGGTCGAGCGGCTCGTAAGAGTCGTGGATACCACGCAGAGCGGCAGGGTGGTAACGATTGATCTCGACGATAATCTTATCCGCCATGCGACAGAAAGTCGGTGAGGCACCCATGGCGGAGGTCGGGATGATCTCGCCATCGTCAGTCACATCACATGCCTCAATGACAGCGCAGTGGATGGGGCCGAGAAATCCGTAGCGGACATTCTGAGGCAACACGGAAAGATGCATGTCGAAGAAGCGGGTCTTACCGGCATTGATCATTTTGCGGAGAGTCGCATTCGACTGATAAGGCGTGCGCCATGCAATGGCTTCGGCCTCGGCGAGTGCTCCATCCAAGTTGGGTCCTGTAGAGGCACCAGTGACCACGCCGATCTGGAAAGACCTGCCAGCCGCGTGCTCGGCTTTGGCTTTGTCAGCAATAGCCTTGGGCACCGATTTGGGCGCGCCGGCTGGGGTGAATCCACTGAAACCCACGGTCATGCCATCTTGAATGTGTTCCGCAGCTTGCGCTGCTGTCAGAATTGGAAAGTTCTTCATACGGGGTGAGGTCTTTAACTGCGCTAATAGACAAGGGGAAGCGGAAAGTTGTGAAAATCGTGAAAATATTGAATAAAAAACGGCCATCAGAAGTCACGAGCCGAATGCCACTACTCTGCAACGCCTCCTCGACTCTGACCGCCACCGGAGCCGGCCTTAGTAAAGAAGCATCACACAGCTTGCACTCGTGAATTGCGAACCTGCGACCCGAGCTGAATGGCTGGGCCAGTATCGCGCATGGGGTAGGCTGTGCTATCGGTGATGGTATTACCTTCAAAGACCAGCCCATCCACACTCTGCGCAAAAAGCAGGCTGCTCGAGTGGCGAATAATGGTGTTTTTCTCGATGATCAAATTTTTCAACACCGGCTCTGTTGGCAAGACAGCAAGGGATTCTCCCTGGGACTGGTGGAACGCGCCTTTCCTCGGATCACTGCCGTCCGGCAGCTCGGGGCCGACATGAATCAGCGTGTCTCCACACGGGCCATAGTTGCAATCCTCAAAAGTATTGCCTCGCACCACTAGCTCCTCAAAGGGGCCCGCTTCCCACCAGTAATTTGCGTCGGGTATAGACTCGATCGCCCTGCCACTGACATGGAAATGGTTCCCCTCGATCAGCGTGGGATGCTCCATATTAATCAAAATCCCCCTGCCCCGGTTGGCTCCAAAATTATTGTGGGTGATCTCAATGCGGTTGGCAGATCCAGGCTCGTAGCGGCGAATAATGCAATCATTCTCGAGGGGTATAGCCTCTGCCAGCTCAATATCATGGAACTCTTGATTCAGCGGCACCACCGACGCCGCGCGCCCCACCGCGATACGCTGCATGGTAGCGCGACGGTAGATGGCAACACCGTCACCGGATTTGATACCACAGGGACCAAAACGCTGCGGATGGATCGTCTGCACGCGCATGGAGCGTCCTGCACTGTGAGAGACGATTTTGTAAAAAGCCGCATGGATATTGACAGCGTCATCGAACTGCCCGGACAGGCGGCACCCCTCGATGAGCGTATGACCGTGGCATTCCACGAAGTGAACAGCGTCCACCCATGTGGAAAACAAACGATCTCCCGAGGGTTCTACGCGCACCTGACGCAGGGAGACATCCCGCGAACACTGCGCCAGCACACCCATGGCAGGCGCGTGGTGTATGATCACATTCTCGAGGGTAACACCGCAGGATTCCTCAACCCAAATGCCGGGCGCCACGCGGTTGCCATGCATCAGCACGATGGGCGTTCCGGGGGCATAGATCTCGCGGAAGTCTGCCTCGATCCTGATGCGCCCCTCGGCTGGTGTCGTAGCGCGATGCCAACGACTGATCTGCCAGTTCTCGTTTTTGGAAGAGACCTCTCGACGGTGGGGGTGGTAGGGCAGCAAGTTCCAAAGAAAATCTGTCTGCCATCCCTCGCCATCCCTCGCGATGAGTCTCCCGCGATCCACGCCGAGGGGATAGAGAGACGGGTCGTATGAAAACTCGATGCACCCCAACTCCGAGTGCTCGACTACGGCTTGCGTGTAAGCAGGACGACGCCAATCAATCGTCAAATTGCGGAGCGTGATCGAGCGTGAGTTACCTACGCGAATAGGGATCACTTCACCTGACATCATGAGGGTCGAACCAGCACCCTCGAGCACGAGGTTTTCAGCGCCCTCGATATCAAACAGGATGCGCTTGAGCCCTTGGTCATTGTTAGAAGTGTGGCAGTAGCGTTCTGGCAGATGCCCCCCAGCCACCTCATGGATACCTTGGGGCAATCTGAAAACAGGGGCTTTCGAGCGAATGGACTCCCCCAGACCTGCGCACAAGTGCGCTGCCAATTCAGTTTTGGTTGTCATGCTTTTTACAAAAAAAAATTAAGCTCGCTGGCGCAAAGCCGATTCCAGTTTCGCATGGATCCCACCGAATCCACCGTTGCTGAACACCACCACCACATCGGTGGACTGAAGCAGCGGCACGAGTTTCGACACGATGGTTTCTGCATCGGGTTCGTAAAAAGATGGACGCCCTGTTGCAGCGATATCGGCCACTACTTTTTCAGGGTTCAGGCGATCTTTTTCCGGGAGCTGATCCAGACGGGCTACTTGGGCGACAAAGACGCCATCTGCGAGAGCCAGCGCCTCGGGGAGCTGGTGTTGGAAAACCGCGCGGCGAGTGGTGTTGCTCCGGGGTTCAAAGAGCGCCCAGATCTTGCGCCCGGCAAACCGCGCACGCAACCCGCTCATCGTCTCGCGAATCGCGGTGGGGTGATGCCCGAAATCGTCAATGACTGAAATTCCTCCGATCTCGAACCGTATTTCCTGACGGCGTTTGATCCCCTTGAAGCCGGCCAGTGCCCCGGCGATCACGGGCAACGGTATTTGGTAAAAGTGCGCGGCAGCCGTCGCCATACACGCGTTGCGGACATTGTAGTCACCGTGCAACGGGAGAAAAAATTCAGTATCAAACAGGCGGTATCTCATACCGGCACCATCGGCACGGACATCGCGGATGCGAACGGCGGCGTTCTCAGAGAACCCGACTTCGTTCACGGGAGCGAGCGCCTTGGAAGTTACATCAATCGCATGGGCATCATCCGCATTGACCAGCACCAATCCCTGGGAAGGAACCGTGTTCACCAAGCGCCGGAAAGAGAGCTTGATCGCGTCGAGACTGTCATAGATGTCGGCATGGTCGAATTCGACATTATTGATGATGAGCGTCTCGGGTAAGTAGTGCAGAAACTTGGAGCGCTTATCGAAAAAAGCCGTGTCGTATTCGTCACCCTCGAGAATCCAGTATTTGCCCTCCTGCTTGGCGCAGCCGCGCCCGAAATTCTCTGCCAAACCACCGATCAGGTAGCCGGGCTGCCTGCCAGCGTATTCGAAAATCCAGGCGAGCATGGAGGTGGTGGTTGTCTTGCCATGCGTGCCTGTGACCACGAGATTGTGGCTTTTGCGCAAGAAAAATTCCTTCAGCGTCTCGGGCATCGAGAGATAGTAGAGCTTGCGGTTCAGTATCTCCTCCACCTCTGCGTTGCCACGGCTGGTGGCGTTACCAATCACACAAAGGTCGGGAGAGTAGTCGAGGTTTTCGCCTTTGTAACCAGGCATCAGGCGGATACCTTTTTCCTCGAGGAAAGTGGACATGGGCGGATAGACATCCTGATCCGACCCTGTGACTTGGTAACCCGCCTCGCTCATCATGGCCGCAACATTTCCCATGGCTGTGCCGCAGACACCGACAAAATGGACTTTCTTGATCTCGTTTCTCACAAACGCACTCTGCCTTGAGAACCCTGCGGTGAAAAGCACAGAAATAGGAGGGGCTCGACGGAATGGGATTATGGCGAAAAAAAAAGCTTTTCAAACTCGCGACTGCCACCTAGCT
>DYRQ01000128.1 GCA_020718645.1 Verrucomicrobium spinosum | reverse complement strand
TTCAAGATGCTGTGCAATGCCAAAGATCAACAGCCCGGCAGCATAGCAGAGGGTATCCTTCCAATCAGCCGTGCCCCTGTGCCAGAGACTGGGGAAGACAACTTCGAAGAGCAGGCTCAGCGTGAGCCCATGTCCGAGCATGGCCAATGCCGAAAGACGGTATCCCCGAGGCCGAATTCTGAGCCTAGTGAGCAGGGCGAGAAAGAGCGGATAAAATGCCGGAACAAACAGCAGGTCATTCAGGTAGTCGCGCAGAAAGGGGGCTCTGCCGCTGGGCTGCCATAGTGCCAGAAGCCGATTGACGGCATAGACGGCGGAGCAAACTACGGCAAGAGCCGCGGTGGAGGGTATAGGACAGGGAATGTCCCAGGTCTTCGATGAGAGGTCTCTCTGCGGCTCAGCAGAGGGCATAGATGCCGAGCGAGAGGGACGCTAAGAGCAGGTATTCAAGCGCGGTCTGGAGCATCGGAGTCGGGGGTAGATCAAAGGTATTGCTGGAACCATTTCACCGTCAGGGCGATGACTTTTTTCCGGTGCTGCCAATTGGTGAAAACATGGTCGGCACCCGGGACGACGACATGCTTTTTGACGCCTGGTCCCTCGGGGAAAAACTTGGCGAATCGCTCGCGGAATTCGGGGATGTCGTTGTCTCCTTGTATCTGGAGTTTGGGCTGCACAATCTGGGCGTATGCCTCGGGCACATCTACTTCAGGGCGGTCTTTAAAAAACTGCGGCCCAAGCCCGAGCGGGTTGGTTTTGGATACGGGGAAGTCGGGCGTCGGCTTGGATCTCCACCAGCAAAATGAGGGCACGGAAGACCAAGTGACGAGACAGTCCACCATCTCCTCGGGGAGTTGTTGGGTGGCGCAAATAGAGACGCCACCACCGAAGCTGAGACCGAGGATGCCGAGTCGCTTGAAGCCTTGGTCGAGGCAGGTGGCCACGACTTGCTGAAGATCGGCTATCTCCGAGTTAGGGCTCATTTGGTTGAAATCGCC
The DNA here is from genome assembly GCA_020718645.1 of Verrucomicrobium spinosum. Classification (GTDB taxonomy): domain Bacteria; phylum Verrucomicrobiota; class Verrucomicrobiia; order JADLBR01; family JAIBCM01; genus DYRQ01. The sequence continues at coordinate 4,584 of DYRQ01000128.1, read as the reverse complement.
ACTGCTGTCGCCCGACCCCATGAAGTCGAAGCGCAGCGCATTGATGCCAGCCTCGGCCAAGGCTCGCGCCGCTTGCACGAAGAGGCGTCCGTTTTCTATTTTACTGCCAGTAAAACCGTGGGCCATGACCACGATCTTTTTGGATTTGGCTCTGTGCAAAACTGCCGAGAGGTGGCCGAGCTTGCCGTTATCAATCAACAGGGGTTCTTCTTGGATTTTCATAGGGGGTGTCTCGGGTGTGGGGTGGAGGGGATCGGATTAAAACTCTGCGGCTTTGAATTTGACGGTGGATCGCGGCGTGTCGTGGTCGGTCTGCTCAGTTTCTCGATAAATACGACCGTCTTTGGTAATGTCATTCGTGGTCAGGGGATTGCCTGCGCACGAGGTCAAAATCAAAGCAGCGAGACAGGCGAGGGCGATGGGTATCCGTGTAGTGGTGTTCACGGGCTACGAATTTAACCCAAGCCAAGGACGACGCAAAGAAAAATGATGTTGTTTTATCATGACGAGTGGAGAGACTGGAATCCATGCCTGTGTTAACACTTGTGCGCAAGACCGGCTTTGGCGACAAGGCGCCCCAGCGTTTTGCTCAGCATACGATCGTGCTCGGCACCGATCTTGGGTCTGATCTCCGTTTTGATCCCTCGTGGGACAAAGGCGTGCGACCGCGCCATTGCCGTTTGCAGTGGAACGGTCGCGCGTGGCTGTTGCTCGACGAAGGTTCATCCGAGGGCACTTGGGTCAACGGGAGGCGTTTGTCTGCGCCGATGGAAATAGTCGGGACTGCTTTGATCGAACTAGGTCTCGGTGGTCCCCGGGTCGCGTGCCAAGTCGAGCCAGAGATGGCTCCCACAACACCGGCGGGCGCTCCATTTCCGGGTTCGCTGCACAGTGGCGCGGCTCTCTCGCCGAAACCCGGCAAGCTCTCGACGGTGGCAGGGCTGACCTTGGCTAGTGGAATCGTGAATTTATTGGCTGCCCTGGCCGGTTTGGTCGTGTTGGCCGTCGTGGTGCGGGTGGGGTTCTGGTCCTTGGCTCTGGCGCTCCCCATAGCGTATCTTCTCGCGCTCGGTGGCTGGGAAATCTGGGCTGCTGTGGGCTTGTTGGGGCCTGAACCCAAGGCGGGTAAACCAGCTCGTTTTGTGGCTGTGCTGGAAATTGTTTCCATCGTGTTCGGCAACCTTTTTTCCCTCTGCTGCGGCATCTATGCGCTGGCGACTTATGCGGACTCTGATGTGGTGGAGTATTTCCGCGGAAGACAGGCACGGGATACGGCTGCCGGCAAAAAATCGTCATCTGGCATTCCTGTGTGGGCTATGGCGACGGTGCCTGCTGTGGCTGTGGTGCTCTGCTGGTTGGTGGCCGCACTCTCAGCTTTTGCGACGCGGGATGTCCGCGTGGCTGGCACGGCTGTTCCTGCGAATCCTCCCGTTTTTCCAGTGCCAATCACTCCCACGCCTGTCACGCCAACACCCGTGACTCCGCAGCCTGTGAATCCAACTCCTGTCACTCCTGCTCCCGCTCCAGTGCCCAATACACCCTCTCCCGTAACGCCGACACCCAATACGCCAGGTCCTGTGCCGCCTCCGATCGTGCCCCCCAAAATGGATAACCCCACTCCGGGTGCCGTGCTGGTCTCCACACCAGTCGGATCGCAGGGAGGCAGGGTGGAGGTGCCGGGCAAGATTTCTGTGGAAATACCCGCTGGTGCTGTGTCGGGGCAAGAGACTGTCACTGTTCGTCAGGGTAGTGGAGGCATCGCTGGCGGCGGCACCTTTTTTGTCGAGGGTAAAAATGGTGCGCACTTGACTCTCAAGCAGCCTGCCACTGTCCGTATTCCCGTTCCTGCTGGCACGAACCCGGACGAAGTAGCCGTCTTCCAAGAGGTGGACGAGAAAACGGCGGTCGGTATCAAACCCAAGTTTGATGCTGCCTCAAACACCTTGGTATTCCAAGTCACTCACTTTTCGTGGCTGAGCTGGGGCAAGGTGCAGAAATGGGCGCTCTACGCTGGCGGGTGGACGGTGATGATTCTCATAGCTTCGGGTGGTGGCTGGACCGTGGGCTCGTTCATGTTGCTCTGTTCTTTTGGGGCAGGCATGGGCACCATCGAGGCTGTCAAACTCGAGCATTTAAGACAGTCTTACGGACTCGACATGTCCGTGCGTTCCGAACACTTCACCACGGTCTATGCCACACAGGGTCAGTATGCGCTCAAAGGGGACGCTGTTTTTCTCGTGATGGAAAACGGCCAGTGGATGCATACCAAGGCGAAATCTGCTGCTGAGGCCAAACAGTTGCACCCGCAGGCGCAGGCGATCTGTTTCGCGCATCCAGATGTTTTTAATCTCAGCCGCGAACTCGAAGCGGTTTACCGATATTACGAGGCATCGGTCTATAATCCACCCCAGCACACTTGGGTTTCGGCATGGCCCAATGTGGGTAACCCGGGTGAATGGGACACCGGACCTCCCGGTCATCCCGGTTTTCTCCGGATGGATGCCGACACGATCAAAGTTGCTGAGCGGATGGAACGCCACCAGACCATCTCGCACGAATATTTTCACGCCATCTGCGACAAACACGGGCTCGATGGCATCAGTAAATCCACGGAAGAATCCATCACCACCATGATGGAGAGCGAAATTTTTCCGAACTGCACAGGCTTTCTCGACAACCGCCCGTGGAAAGAGGTGCTGACTTACCTCGAGAACGGGTTGACCCGCGAGGATATCGGCCCTGGGGAAAAAGCCGAGGATCTCGTCAAACGCGGCTACTGGCTCTGGCCGTTTGCCAAGTTTTTAAAACACCGATTCGGCGGGCATCAAGCTATCAAGGACTATACCTCCGGCAAGTTGCAAGGAGAAGCGCTCAGCAACGGCTTCGAACGGTTTGCCCGCTCTCTGTTCGATAAAAATGGGGCTCCCGCAGACTCCTCGCCCGCTGATCCCCTTGTGGGAACGGACGCACAGCCAGCGAGCTTCATGGTGCCTAGCGGCTGGGGACAATACGACCCGGCCTCGGATACAATATGTCATAAAATCATGCCCCTCGGACTCTCCAAACGCGGTGACCAGTTTGGTGTTCTGCGCCCGCTCACCTTCGCTCTGCGCAAGATAGACTTGACGCTGCCGAGGAAATTTGAGGAAAAGGAGGCTCCCGTATTAGTCGTGCGCCGCAAAACGCCATGGGAGTCTGAAAAATATTATTTCACGAGCAACGGCGGTGCGACTGTAGAGGGTGCTGGTTCTCTCATCGTGTCAGGAGCGCAGATGCTCAAGGGAGGAGGTGCCAGCCTGAAGGGTCGGCTCGGTATCGCCAATACAAGTTCAACCCCCAGCATAGATAACCCCCTGATCTCTTACCTTCTCATTTCTCCCTCGATCAGCCCCGTGCCGCCCACGCCCGATAAACCACAAGTCTTCCCTCTGTATCAGGTCGAGCCATTTAAATCGGCGGACGCTGCACAAGGCATCAACCCCCCATGGGCCGCAGGCGGCTACCGTGTGATACTTCGCAAAAAACCGCAGAGTGGTCAAAGCGAGGGGGAACTCATCGAGAGTGCTGTGCTCCTGCCAATGGAGACGAAAACCTTCGACAATCGCACGGTCGCCGGGCAGCTCGAGCCGCAGAGTTTCGACATCGCCGGCATCTGCGTAGAGGACAAGGAACTCACAGTGGATGGCGGTAAGGCACTGCGTTCAGGCCCGTTCATGCTGGTGGCCAAAACAGGGTGGGAAGGCACTTGGCGCACGCTCTACGAGATGGAAAAAAATCCGTCCAATATCACTCTCGTCTCTGCGGGCGGCGATCAGATCGTCAAGCAAGGCGACGCCTATCCGTGGCCCTACAGCAATCCCAGTGTGGTGACCCATTCGCACACTTACAAAGTGTCGGGCAAAGCCTCTGGCAGTAAGCTCGATGGCACATGGACGCGCAACTTCCACTTCACCTATGTTGGCACCGACAGCGAGGGCAAAGAGACTCGCACCGATTTCCGAGAAAACTGGGTGGGTAAAATTCACCTGACTCTATCCGCAGACGGGACTGCGTTTACTGGAACATGGAATGTCACGACGCACACCCTCGACGGTAAAGAGAGTTCTCTCGGCAAAGGTAAAACCTACAAAGTCTCGGGCACGCGAGTGAAATAATTTTTTTCCTTTGCCCGTGCCTACAGTTGCCTTCATGATGCTGCTCTCTGGCGCCTTTGCGGGCGTCCAGACATCACGCCCATGTGGTGGAATGGCAGACACAAGGGACTTAAAATCCCTAGGGCTTAACGCCCGTGCGGGTTCGACTCCCGCCGTGGGCACTCTTAATAATGTATAGCACGAGCCACACGGATAGGGGGGCGAGGAGAGTATTCAGAATTCAGCCGTCAGGGGGGGGGCGGAATGGAAGTGGCACACTCATGACTTGGCTGTGTAGCCCGGGTTCCTTCATACTTCTCATCTGAATTACCCCCGTTTGCGCCGTAGCAAGCTTGGCGGGAGATTTTTTCTTCTCCTGAAAAATCCTGTAAATCCTGTCCAAACAACCCCCCATCCGAATGTGGTGGGGTCAACGCTTGACATTTGACAA
>DYRQ01000127.1 GCA_020718645.1 Verrucomicrobium spinosum | reverse complement strand
CCGATTGTAATTCTTTTTCCAATAGTCCATTTGTCCATATTCATACCTATTACGCTCGAGTTAGTTTGATCCTGCGCTGGAAACTGGAATTTGTCAGTGAAGTTCCAGCAGGTTTATGGCAGTGAGCTAAGCAGGGAAAACTACTGAATGCAATACCGTTATGGAAACAATCCTGTGAAGGATGCGAGCGCAAGCACTACTGAAAGTGTGAGCCACTGCAAGGGGGAAAAGAAGGATTACTGACAGATGTCTCGAATGGCTTGGAGCAGTTCGCGCAGGTCAAAGGGTTTTCGGAAAATCTTGTCAGCGCCCAACCCTGGGGTCAGACCTAGCATATCGAGACCGAACTTGCCACCACCAGACATGGCGAATACGGTCATGGGACGGTGAGCTTTGATTTCTTGGATGGTAGTGACCACTTCGATACCATCTTTGTCTGGCATGAAAATGTCCGTGATGACCAAGTCGTAATCCCCATCTTTGAGTTTTGCGATGCCTTGGTTGCCATCTTCTGCGGTCTCAACTTCGTAGCCACTGTCCTCAAGGGCGGCGGCAATCATGGCTCGCAAATCTTCTTCATCGTCAATAACAAGGATTTTCATAGGCGCTTAAGGGGTAACACTACGGCATACCCCCTCTGCAAGCCTAGCAAAAAAGGGTGACAAGTTGGCGACACCACAGTGGATAGGCTGAGGTGCGACCGAGAGTATCACGGCTGGATTCTTTGCATTAAGGCTAGTGCCGTCTGCTCGATGATTTCAGCAGAGGCGATCTTGCGAGATTTGCTTTCGGTGCGGGCACCGCCCCGGCTGTCAAATTTGAAAAGACGGTCTGATGCTACGGTGGCGAGTTCGATACCGTCCTTCAGGCTCACGGCCTTGGCGGTAAGCTCGACCCTCTTTTGGATCACATCTTTGCCTGAGACTTGGGGGATCACGACGGATTTGTCTTTGACCAAAATATGGATCACGAGGTCGGCCGATTTGCGAAGACTTTCGATTTCCTGACGCTCTTTATCCGTTTGGGGGGCTGTTAAGAAATTGGGGCCAGCCTCGGCGAAAGTGCGGTTGCTCAACTCGGCGATGCGCTGATCTACAAAGCGCGTGCCGGCGTCTTGGAACGGGGCCTTGAAAGTGTTCTCCAGTTCCGTGATGTCATACTCGCTTTTATTGGCAACGCCAAGGTTGCGATCTTCGATGACTCTGGTGGAGAGAGAGCCTGACTCAGTGCGTTCGCCCCCCTGCCCCGTGATCTGGGCCACGGCGTTTGTGGCCGAGTTACCCGAGCCAATCTGGACGATGGCACCGCCTTCTGAGATGGAATCGCCCTTGGTTTTGATGCTGCCATCCACGCGGGCCATCTCCATCATCTCCCCGCGATCGCGGATGACATCGCGGTTGACGATGAGTAAAATTTTGGGTCTGCCCATCTGAGCGTATTTGCTTTGAAACTCGGCAATGACGCCATCGGGATCGCGCACAGGCAGGTCCGAAGGAACGGCGCTGGAGGGGCGCTGGGGAGCTTCCACCTGAGTTTCGACATCCGCGAAAGCGGGAGCGGCTAGGGTGACATAGGCTAACGGGACAAGACAGAGCAGGCGTTTCATAGCGGGTTATAGGGGAGCCAATAAATGTTTGTGGTCAGAATTGCTGACGCGCCAAGTAGCGAATGCGCACCATGGCAGAGGCAGCCTCGTCTGTGAGGGATTGGTTGGTGTAGAAAATGGTCTGGTGGGGGCTGAGCGGGTAAGTGTCCCATGCAGGCTCGCTGCCGGGCTGGCTGTAGAGGACTTGGCCAGCGGCGTTTTTGTAAAGGGTCTGCACTTGGATCTGGAGATGCTCGTCAAAGACACGCCCCCGGATATTGGCTTGGACGGTGAACATACCGTTCGGGTTTTTGCCATGGTAAACCATGTCCACGGCGACTGTGCGGCGCAGATCTTTATCGAGCAGAACCACTGGGGCACCCGCTGTCTCGGGGGAGTCTGGCACGGATTTTGGGGTGTAGGCACCTTTGCCCGCGCAACCAGCGAGCACGGCGGTGATGGCAAGCATCCAAATGATATTCATCGGGCGGTGTTTCATAATCAGATATTCCTTCAGTTAGACGCGCTGGGGTTGTTTTACATTCGGACTAGTTGCACGGCGAGTTTCTTGTCGGCGCGGTTGACTGCGAGTTCTTCGCTTTGCTTCACCGAACCATCGCGACCGATGCTCTCGATTTTAACCAAACCCTCGGTGGTGGGCATGGTCAGAAAAACCAAGAAAAGCTGCTCGGGCAAGTTGTCCCAGTTGCGGATATCTGCTTCTGCTTTGGTAGAGGCAGCCAAGCCTTTGGCGATGAGACCGCCCAACATCATAATACCGCCGGCCATCTGTGCCGTGTCGTTGCCCGAAGCCATGGCAGCAGCACCGCCGACCAGACCGACATTGCCGAGGGTGTCTGTGGTGCTCTTGAACCGGGCTTTACCTGCGAGAATGCCGTCTATCTTGCGCTCGCCGCGGGTCGTGGCCTGCGCGTATAGGCTTTCGGCTGGGAAAGCTTCTGTGGAGGCAGCTCCGAGGGTAACCTGGATTTTTTTCACACCGGTCGGATGGTCGAGAAATTTGAGCACCTCACCGTGTTCGCCGTCGCGGTATTTGGTCGGACCTTCCCCGATCTCGACGAGCACCAAGGTGTTGGTCTCAGCGGTGGGAGGCGGGACATCGCCTTGACGAGTGTGGAATTTTTCTGCGCGTTTGAGGGCTGCTTCAGCATCGGCAGGATACCCCTGCAACTGCGTGGCCAAGGCCAGTGCCAGCTCGGAGCTATTCCAATCTCCTGCAAAATCAGTTGCATCGTCGCCAGTGATATCTTGGAGTTGGGAGCGTTTGAAGCACGCGGCGGCATTACCGAAATCTTGTGCGATGAGGTAGGTAATACCGCGATAGAAATAGAGGGCTGCGCGCTCGTGGTTCTCGCCCTTGAACCATTTTTCTTCCTCGGCCACAAATTTGCTCTTGGCACGCTGCGCTTGGGCGGCGCCCTCCTGCATGCGTTCGACCTCCGTGATGGCATCGTCGAAAACTCTCGCAGCCAGATCGGTTCTCCCGGCGCGCAAGGCGCCGAGACCTGCACGCATAGCATAGACCACTTTGTCTTTGGGCCCCGAGGCGTAGTAGTTAATGAACGAGGGCTTGAGCGAACTGGGCACTTGGTCTTGTTCGACCTTGGCTTGAGCCGCAGCGATCAGGTTGGCTTCGGAGGATGCCGCCGGCCCTGCTGGAGCCTTCGTGCTACCCCCGGAACTGCCAGCAGATTGGCATCCGGGCAATGCCAGGACACAGGCAGCCAGAAAGACATGGGCCAAGAGACTAGGTCGCCTAGGCCGAGCTACTGTTTTGTTCTGCAGAGGCATCGCGCGGTAAATCAGCGGTAAACGCCGCTCTCCCGGCCTTCTTTTTTGATCTCGTAGGAGCTACCCCAGAGCTGAAGGTCTTGGAAATCCACCAGTTTGAATTCGACAATGAAATAATCGCTCTGACCCGCGCTGGTGGCTGTCGAGATACTTTGCAGCTCGGCGGTCAAGATATAGTCATAGGTGGCGCCGACTCGACCCGAGTCTGCCGTGCCACCGTCCTGCACGGCACCGGATTCACGCAGGAGCTGTTCGCGCTCGTTGGCGGAAGCGGAGGCGTCGCGAGCCAAAAACATCACCCTGCCACCAGCATTTTGCATGAGGATAGTTTTGAGTTTGGTGGTGTAAATATCCGTGTTGATGGGAGAAGAGCTACGGTTATTGACTGGGGTGATGAGGACGATCGGCGGCTTGGTGGCTTGGGCGATCACGGGCAGATTGACGATGGATTGGGCTGCTTTTTGAGCGGCAGCGGCGATGTCTTGGGATTCAACACCAGTGCCTGCGATCTGGCCTTGAGCACCTGGATCTACATAGCGGACGGAGGGTTGGGGTGCTGAGGCGCAGCCGGCTAGGGCGAGGAGTGCGGGGAAAACAATAAAACGGAGTTTCATGCGGGAAAGACTAGACGAAAAGTCAGGCTCTTGTCAACACGAGCGCCTGAGATGAAACACTCACAAGGTCTAATGTTCTGAACAGCAGAATGATTGAGGCTCGGGGGGGGCCACCCTTCGAACAAACTAAATGCGCTCGACCTCCCGTTTCTCCACACAGATTTTAAGACCTTCGCGGGAGAAGTTGTCCATGAAAGGTTCTGGATCAATCGCTTCGGGCATGAGAACTCCACGCTCTTTAATTTCTCCAGTCGCCAGAAAACGAGCTGCCATAGCTGGGGGGATACCTGTCTGGACGACAGTCAGAGAATAGCCCCACTGTTCGTAGGTCTCTCGGTGACTATCCATGGTGTAGATAAAATACTCAACGCGCTTGCGGTCTTTAGTTCCCATGACCTCAGCACCCACACAAGAATAGCCGTCCACAGTGGAGCCCAGTTGGGCGGGTTTGGGCAAGCTAGCGCAGGCGACCCGGATGGGCGAGACCTCCACGCCGTCCACTTTGATTTTCTTCCATTTATCGAGGTCGAGAAGAGCGAGCGCCTTGGCGACATTGACCACCTTCTCACCGAGGGAATACTTGAAAACAGAATATTTGACCCCCTTATCCACAAAGGGTGGATAGATGCCGAGGCTCACCCCTTCCTCGTGGGCAACAGCATAGCATTTCATCTGTCCGATGGGGTCGGGAAAACGAACCCATTCGACCTCAGATTCGAGGGGTTTACCGGCGGTGACTCTCCCGTCCTTCACGAAATAAGGCACGGCATTGAGTTCTTCGAACAGTGTCTCAGGGGAAAAGAGGACGGCGAAGCGGTAGCCTTTGACCTCGGCATTATCGCCGTCGAGAATCCTGATACTGGTTGCGGTGTCGAGCCGATCCATGGCCCATCGGGCGAAGATGTTGACAGCACCAGGATCACAACCAAGACAGAGGAGCCCTGACAAGCCTTTTTGCAGAAACCCGTCGTGGTAACGCTCGATCTCAGCTTCGTAAGAATTTTTTCCAGGACGCTTCACACCCGGAGCCGAGTAGATGTCAGCCGCCATGTCAATGTAGTGGGCACCGGCTTGGTAACAGGCTTCGAGCACGGAGTAATTGGTATTGCAGTTGCAGCAGTTGCAAACCACGAAAATTTTCTGGGTGCGGATGTAGTCCTCAAGGGCCTTGGTATCCATGGCATTGAGCGTGCGCACTTTGAACCGGCTTTTTTTTGTTCTCTCGTGGAGGAGCAAAGCAAATGTCGGATCCATATCAGCCAAGTGGATCTGCTCAAAACAATCATACTGGTGCAGTTTGGTGGCTACGACAGAGCCTACTCCTCCTGTCCCTAAAACCAATGCATTGACAGCCATAATTACTCCAGAATCTAGCAGCCGCGCCCAATCCGTAAGCCACCGCTGCACATCTTGCAGCGTATATGAGATAAAGACCGGCAACCGAACAGGGAACAGAGCGTGGCTGGTGACTTCTTATACACTGACCAGTGATAATAAGCAAACAATTCTGGGGCACAGCAGGAAAATGCCCCGAGAAAACCTCCGCTAGATAGAGGTAAAAACAGTTTTCAGG
>DYRQ01000040.1 GCA_020718645.1 Verrucomicrobium spinosum | reverse complement strand
CCAGATCACCAAAATGGTGAGCCAATCACTGCAGCAAAAGGAGCAGAGTTTTCAACCCAGATTTTGCATTAGACACCATGTTTTCTACTGATGCAGAGCTAAAAACACCCGAAACATCATTACCCATTTGGTGAATATAACACATTGATTAAGAAACGAATCAGGGTTTTGATTTCTAATGCTTTGCATTAGAAACTGAAGAACGCAGCCCTTCCTAATGCAAAATCTGGGTTCAATCCTATCAGATAGCCGGGCAGCCTAGGCTGGTCTCAAGGCACCTCTGCTTGGTTGCTCGGGGTTTGCAGTAGATCACTACAGCGGCACCCGTCAGAATGGTCGAATCACCAGAATCACGGGATGAAAAATAGATGCAATCGCAGCAAAAATATAAACAAGCGAAGCTTGTCGCATGCTAATGCATAATCTGGGTTCAATGGGTGCATGGGTTCTCACAGAAAAAAAAACGGGCTCTTCTTGCGAAGAGCCCGTCTGTTGCGGATGACATTTCTGCCACCTGCTGATCTATCTTACGATCCGATCAATAGTCCATCCCGCCGCCGGGGGGCATGGCAGGGGCTTTATCTTTCTCGGGGATCTCGGTGACCATGCACTCGGTAGTGAGGAGCAGGCCAGCGATGGACGCAGCGTTCTGGAGAGCAGAACGGGTGACCTTGGTAGGATCCACCACGCCAGCTTTGACGAGGTCTTCGTATTTGCCAGTGGCCACATTGTAGCCTTCGCCGCCTTTGGCCTCTTTGACCTTGGCAACGATGACGGAACCTTCGACACCTGCGTTGGTGGCGAGAGCCTTGAGAGGCTGCTCGACAGCGCGGTAGATGATCTGGGCACCGATGGCTTCATCACCTTCGAGGGTGAGTTTGGCAATGGCTTTCTGGGCGCGGATGAGGGCAACGCCGCCGCCGGCAACGATACCTTCTTCGATGGCCGCACGGGTGGCGTGCAGAGCGTCTTCGACGCGAGCCTTCTTCTCTTTCATCTCGGTCTCGGTGGCTGCACCAACATTGATGACAGCAACACCGCCGGCCAGCTTGGCCAAGCGCTCTTGGAGTTTCTCGCGGTCGTAGTCCGAGGTGGTTTCCTCGATCTGACGGCGGATCTGCTCGCAGCGACCTTTGATGTCGGAGGCTTTTCCGTCGCCTTCGATGATGGTGGTGTTCTCTTTGTCCACCACAACGCGTTTGGCTTTGCCGAGGTCATCTACGGTGACATTCTCGAGCTTGATACCGAGGTCTTCGGTGATGAAGCGGCCACCGGTGAGGGTAGCGATGTCTTCGCACATGGCTTTGCGGCGATCGCCGAAGCCAGGGGCTTTGACGGCGCAGATGTTGAGCGTGCCACGGAGCTTGTTCACCACGAGAGTAGCGAGGGCTTCGCCTTCGACTTCTTCAGCGATAATGAGCAGGGGCCTGCCGGTTTTGGCAACCTTCTCGAGGAGAGGCAGCAAGTCTTTGAGGCTGCTGATTTTTTTCTCGAAGAGGAGGATGTAGGCGTTTTCGAGCTGGACTTCCAGGTCTTCGGCGTTGGTGACGAAGTAGGGGGAGAGGTAGCCCTTGTCGAACTGCATACCTTCCACGACTTCGAGGGTGGTCTCGATGGACTTGGCTTCCTCGACGGTCACGGTGCCGTCTTTGCCGACTTTCTCGATGGCATCAGCGATGATCTCGCCGATGGTGCGATCCCAGTTGGCGGACACAGTGGCCACCTGCTGGATTTCGGATTTGTCTTTGACTTTTTTGCTGATGTTGCCGAGTTCTTCGACAATGGCCTCGACGGCCTTCTGGATGCCGCGCTGCAGGTCGGTGGGGTTAGCACCGGCAGTGACATTGCGCAGACCTTCGCGGAAGATCGCTTCGGTCAGCACAGTGGCTGTGGTCGTGCCATCACCGGCGACATCGCTGGTTTTGCTGGCAACTTCGCGGACGAGCTGGGCGCCCATGTTCTCAAAGGGGCATTCGAGTTCGATCTCTTTGGCGACGGTGACACCATCTTTGGTGATCGTCGGGGAGCCGAATTTTTTGTCGAGAACGACATTGCGGCCTTTGGGTCCGAGGGTGGCTTTGACGGCTTTCGAGAGTTTCTCGACGCCGCGAAGAACGGCGTGGCGCGCCTCTTCGTCGAAAATCATTTGTTTTTTAGCCATAATATTTTTTTGTCTCCTGTTATGTTTGTTCAGTGAACCTTGGGTAGATCAGTGCGATCAACCCACGATACCGAGAATGTCGTCTTCGCGGATGATGAGGTATTCCTCGCCTTCCACTTTGACTTCTGTGCCACCGTATTTGCTGATGAGCACTTTGTCGCCAGCTTTGACTTCGAAAGCGATTTTCTCGCCTTTTTCGTCGCGCTTGCCGGTGCCGAGGGCAACGACTTTAGCTTCCTGGGGTTTTTCCTTAGCGGAATCGGGGATGATGATCCCGCCGCCAGTTTTCTGTTCTTTCTCCTCCAACCGCTGCACGAGCACGCGGTCGCCGATAGGCTTGATGTTGGCTTTTGCCATGTGTTTTCCTCCTGTTGTGTTGGTTTGCAACTTGGGATACCAGTCGCTGGGCTGGCACGCCTCTCGGCGCACCCGCTTTGGACTCGTCATCCTTTTCGTTGATTATTTTTTGTCGTCCACGATCTCCGCATCAATGACGGTGGCATCGTCGGACTTCCCACTGGGCTGCGTCTCGCCGGGCGCTGCGCCGCCACCTTGGGCGGTCGAGGCGTTGCGATACAGATCCGTGGAAACTTCCTGTAATTCTTTGTTCAGATCATCCATGGCAGCGCGCATGGCTGCATGATCTTCAGCAGTGATGGCCTCTTTGACCTTGGCGATCTTGGCTTCAATGCGGGTATTCACTTCGGCTGGCACTTTCTCGCCCAATTCACGCAGCAGTTTCTCGGCACTGTAGGCCGCGTTGTCTGCTTGGTTGCGGGTCTCGATGTTTTCGCGGGCAGTCTGATCTTCAGTAGCGTGGCTTTCCGCTTCGCGGCGCATGCGCTCGACCTCGTCTTTCGAGAGACCCGAAGAGCCGGTGATCTTGATCTGCTGCTGCTTGCCTGTGCCAAGGTCTTTGGCCGAGACATTGAGGATACCATTCGCATCAATGTCGAAAGTGACTTCAATCTGGGGCACGCCACGCGGTGCGGGCGGGATACCGTCGAGATGAAACAGACCGAGCTGCTTGTTATCGCGGGCCAAGGGGCGCTCACCTTGGAGCACCTTGATCTCCACGCCTGGCTGGTTGTCAGCGTAGGTCGAGAAGGTCTGCGACTTGCGCGTGGGGATGGTGGTGTTGCGGGGAATCATCGGGGTGGCGATACCACCGGCCGTTTCAATGGCCAAAGTGAGTGGTGTCACATCCAGCAGCAACACATCTTTGACATCGCCTTTGAGCACGCCGCCTTGGACGGCTGCGCCTATGGCAACCACTTCGTCTGGATTCACACCCTTGTGCGGATCTTTGCCGATCATCTTGCGGGCTGTCTCGATGATTTTGGGCATGCGGGTCATACCACCGACGAGCACTAGCTCGTGAATGTCTTTCATCGCGAGTTTCGAGTCAGCCAAACAGGCATTGACTGGCTTGACGGTGCGCTCGCAGAGGGTGTCGGTGAGCTGCTCCAGCTTGGCGCGGGTCAAAGTTTTTTGGATATGCTTGGGACCAGTCTGGTCTGCCGTGATGAAGGGCAGGTTAATGTCATACTGCTGCGAGGAGGAGAGAGCGATCTTGGCTTTTTCACCTTCCTCTTTGAGACGCTGCATGGCATCGGCTTGGCCGCGCAGGTCAATGCCCGCGTCTGTCTTGAACTCGGCCAAGAGCCAGTCAATAATCGTGTTATCCCAGTCATCGCCACCGAGGTGAGTATCGCCATTGGTCGCTTTGACCTCGAACACTCCATCGCCGATTTCGAGCACGGATATGTCGAAGGTGCCACCACCCAAATCATACACGGCGATTTTCTCGTCTTTCTTCTTGTCGAGCCCGTAGGCCAGTGAAGCGGCAGTGGGTTCGTTGATGATACGGAGAACCTCGAGCCCGGCGATTTTACCGGCGTCTTTGGTAGCTTGGCGCTGGGAGTCGTTGAAATAAGCCGGGACGGTGATGACCGCCTCAGTGATAGTTTCGCCTAGCTTCGCCTCGGCATCAGCTTTGAGCTTGGCAAGGATCATGGCGGAAATTTCAGGGGGGCTGAAGCGTTTGGCCTCGCCGCCCACCTGCACTTCGATGTTGGCATCACCATTGGCAGCAGCCACTACTTTGTAGGGAACCCTTTTGGTCTCCTCAGAAATCTCAGAAAATTTGCGACCCATGAAACGCTTCACGGAAAAGATCGTGTTCGCAGGGTTGGTAATCGCCTGGCGCTTAGCAGGCTGACCCACGACGCGCTCGCCGCTCTTGGTAAAGGCCACCACGGACGGTGTCGTGCGCGCACCCTCGGCATTTTCTAAAACTAACGGCTCGCCTCCGTCCATGACGCACATGCAAGAGTTGGTCGTTCCTAAATCTATTCCTAATACTCGTCCCATAGTCCTAGCCATTATGCAATTCATGTGCCTACACAGATGGTTTCGCTATCAACCTATTCCGCAATACTTTACATAATAGGATACCCGCCCGAAAACGAAATAATGGGACACCGTGTCACACCAAAACCATGTCGCATGTCACACTTTGGACAAACACTGAATATATGGTAAAGTGTTGGTATGAGACCGAACTATCTCAACGAAAGTCCTGATGATATGATGTCTCTGAGCATCGTCCATGATCTCAATAATGAGGCGGCGGAGAGTGATCGGCTCACAGCGCAATTTTGGAAAACTCTCGCCCTATCCCCGGTCATGACTCGCGCCCAAGTCACGCGTGTAGCATCACACTCGACGAAGCCGGACAGCACCGCCCGCAGAGATCGAGCTTAAGAGAGATCAACATCAGGCTAGGCACACCTCTGAGAAAAAGAGGGAAAAACCTGTTATTTCCCCACCGTTTCGACATAGTGCAGTTCTATGGCCGATGAATTTCTGGCAGTTGATTTCGGCGCGGATAGTGGCCGCGTCATGCTGGCTCGCCTCGATGCCGGGCGCGTCTCTCTTCAAGAACTCCACCGTTTTCCCAACAAACCGCTGAAAGTGGGCGACTCGATCCGCTGGGATCTCGACGAGCTTTTCCGACAGGTGCTCCAGGGTCTCACCAAAGCTGCCGAGATGGGAGCCAAACCCAAGGCGATCAGTTGCGATAGTTGGGGTGTGGACTACGGTTTCGTGGACGAGGCCGGACAACTACTCGAACCCGCCTACTGCTACCGGGACAAGAGGACAGAGAACGAGATGGCTCGGTTTTTGAGCAAAATCCCGCAGGAGCGAATTTACGGGGAGACAGGCATTCAGTTCATGCAGTTCAACACCCTTTTCCAACTGGATGTTGCCGCCCGCGACAACTCGGGCTCCATGGGTCGCGCCTCTAAATTCATCTTTATCGCCGACTTGATCAACCTCTGGCTCGGAGGCTCCCCTGTCGTGGATCAGTCCAACGCCAGCACCTCCCAACTCATGGATCCCCGCGGCATGTCCTGGAGCCACACCCTCACAGATGCTGCTGGCATCCCGAGAACTATCCTGCCTGACATCGTCCCCTGCGGCACGCGCACTGGCACGCTCAAACCCGAACTTCAAAAACAGACTGGCCTCGGACCCTGCGACATTATCACGACCTGTTCGCACGATACCGCTGCCGCTGTGGCCGCCGTGCCTTCCAGCGGTGGTGAGGACTGGGCCTACCTGAGTTGCGGCACATGGTCCCTCCTCGGTGCGGAACTGTCTGCCCCCATCATTAACACGGACGCCCTCGATGCTAACTACACCAATGAGGTTGGACTCGGTGGCACCATCCGATTTCTCAAAAACATCACCGGCCTCTGGATCATCCAAGAGTGCCGCCGTGACTGGGAATCCAAAGGCATGTCCTACACCTACGGCCAACTCACGGAAGAGGCGTCCAAAGCCCCTGCTTTCCTCGGGCTCATCTACCCGGATCACCCAGCGTTCGCCGAGCCCGGACACATGCCAGACAAGGTGCAATCCTTCCTCGGCGACACCGCCCAGCGCAGCGCTTCCACCCCAGGTGAAATTGTCCGCATCGCGATGGAAAGCCTCGCCCTGCGCTATCGCCAAGCCATCGAACAACTCGAAGGTTTGTCCGGTCGCACCTTCTCCAAACTCCACATGGTCGGCGGCGGCATCCAAGCCGAAATGCTCTGCCAATTCACGGCCAACGCGATCGGTCGCCCCGTCTTCGCTGGCCCCGTGGAGGCCACCGCCATCGGCAACGCCCTCACCCAAGCTCTCGCCTGCGGCTGCCTGCGAGACCACGCCCACCTACGCGAAGTCGTCGCCGCTTCTTTTCCTCCGAAAATCTATCAGCCATCTGATCGCGATGTCTGGGAACACGCTTACAGAGAATACTCTCACATCGTCGCCTCTCTCTGACTGAGGAACCCCTATGCTGGTTGAAACTCACGCCCATCTCGATTACTCCGAATACGATACCGACCGAGACGCCGTTATTACCCGTGCTCTCGAGGCCGGGGTCTCTCGCATCATCACCATCGGCACCCGCGTGGACTCCTCCCGCGCTGCTGTCGCTCTCGCCGAGAAATATGACTGCATCTATGCCGTAGTTGGCGTGCATCCGACAGAAGCCCACGAGGCTGAGGAAGGTTGGTTGGACTCTATCCGCGAACTGGCTCTCCACCCCAAAGTGGTCGCCATCGGAGAAATAGGCCTCGACTACCACCACCTCCCGAGCAGCCATGTCACACCCGTCGCCCGCGACATGGCCGCCGCCACAGGCTCCCAAGACGAGGAGGAAATGGAAGCTCTGATCGGCGATGGCGCCATCAAGAATATCCAGGCCGCCATCTTCCAAGCCCAGCTCGATCTCGCGGTGGAACTGGGGAAAAATGTTGTCATCCACCAGCGCGACTCATGGGAAGACACACTGAAAATACTCGCCCCATTCCAAGGACGCGTGCGCGGTGTCTTCCATTGTTTCGGCGGCACACCCGAGGAAGTCGAACTCCTCGCGGACCTAGGACATCTCGTGTCCTTCACTGGTATCCTCACTTTCAAAAATGCCTCCCAAGTCCGCGAGGCGGCCCAAGCAGCACCACTAGGTGGGTTCATGGTCGAGACCGACTGCCCCTACCTCGCGCCAGTCCCCCACAGAGGCGCACGCTGCGAGCCAGCTCACACCCGTCTGGTGGCAGAGAAACTAGCCGAAGTGCGCGGCGTCTCCTTCGAGGCTATCGCCGAGGAAACCACTCGCACCGCGCTGTCGTTTTTCAAAGGCTTGGCCTGAACCATCTTTTGCCATGACGCAGGTCCGCGTTTTTTACGAAGGTAATGTCCAAGGCGTCGGCTTCCGCTACACCGTGCATTCTGAGGCGCGCGGTTTCGATGTTTTCGGATGGGTGCGCAACTTGCCGGACGGTCGCGTCGAGTTGCTGGCGCAGGGGGAAAAGTCTGAACTCAACGCCTTTCTGCTCGCTATCCGAGAAAGTTGTTTAGCGGGTCATATCCGCAACGAAATACCCTGTTGGGAGACTTGCACCCAACGCCTTTCTGGCTTCACGATCGACTGATGAGCCTCCCTCCACCAGATCAGTGCCCTATCTCGGTGCGGGGCTTGGGCAAAGTTTATACCCCCGACTGGGGTGGTGGCACGGTTCGCGCCCTCGCGGGGCTGGACCTCGAAGTGCGCCGCGGTGAAGTCTTCGGACTGCTAGGACCCAACGGCTCGGGGAAAAGCACGACACTGAAAATTATTCTCGGCCTCATCCATGCCACTGAGGGTGAAGCCTGCGTCTTCGGCGCCTCTGTCTCAGATCCTGCCACGCGCCGTCGTCTCGGGTATTTGCCAGAGAACCCCCATTTTTATCGCTACCTCACTGGCCGCGAGACACTGCGTTTTTTCGGAGAACTCTGCGGCCTACGCCGCGCTGCGGCTGACTCCCGCGCCCGCGATTTGCTCGCCAAGGTCGGGCTCAACCACGGTGCCGACCGCGCGCTCGCCGGTTACTCCAAAGGCATGCTCCAGCGCATTGGCCTCGCGCAAGCTTTGATGCATGACCCCGAATTGGTCGTGCTCGATGAGCCTACGGCAGGTGTAGATCCCGTGGGTTCGCGCGATATCCGAGACCTCATCCTCGACCTCAAATGTGAGGGTCGCACGGTCCTCCTCTGCTCTCACTTGCTCGAACAAGTGGAGGAGGTCTGCGATCGCGTCACCATCCTGCATCAAGGCCGCAAAGTGCTCGAAGGCGCGCTCTCTGAATTGTTATCCGACTCAGACGCCCTGCAAATCACCGTCCGCAATAGCAGCGCATCCCCGCAGGACACTGTCGCCACCTTGACGGCGTCCGGCTACCAGATCGAATCGGTGCGCCGTCCTCGATTGACTCTCGAAGAACTTTTCCTCCGCCACATCGGCTCTACTCAGAGCGTCTCGCAGGAGATAAAGCTATGACAGCAAGCCTCCGCAGGATCTGGCTCATCGCAGCCAATACGGGCACGGAAATTCTTCGCCAACGCGTGTATCATGTGCTCCTGTTGTTCGGGCTTCTGATCGTGGGCGGCGCGAGTTTTTTCAGCCAATTCACTTTCGATGAACAGGCGAAGTTCATTAAGGATTTCAGCCTCGGGGCGATGACTCTCACAGGCACCCTGATGGGTGTCGTCGTAGTCGCGCAGATGCTCCCTGCCGAGATCGAAAGCCGAACGCTTTTCACCGTGCTCTCCAAGCCCGTGTTGCGGCACGAGTTTTTATTGGGCAAATTTTTTGGAGCCTCTGCCCTACTCGTCTTTTCTGTGCTGCTCATGGGCGTCGTCCTTGGCGGGGTGTTGCATGCTCAGGAGCGTTCACTCCTAGCCGATCTGGATGCTGAAACCACACGCCAGCGCAGTGAAGAAAATTTGGATGAATCCAAGCTGACTCAAGTGCGGGCAAAAATACTCGCACAAACCCGCGACCCCCAACTCGCCCTCGCCGTGGGACTGGTCTCGCTCCGCCTCGTGCTCGTCGCTGGTATCGCCCTGCTGATCTCCACTTTTTCCACCTCGATTGCTTTCACTGTCGTGGCGACGGGCATGGTTTACATCCTCGGCCACCTGCTCCAACCTGCGAGGGAAATCTGGCTCGACCCCGCCTCGCACGCCGGGTGGATCGAACGCACTTTCGTGCAAGCGGCGAGCTTCGTGCTGCCGGATTTTCAAGTGTTCAAAATTGTGGATGAAATCGCCTCGGGCAGCCAGACTATCGGGTGGTCACACGGCGCTGGCGTTGCGGCTTATGTCATCTGCTACACAGTGGTTTTACTGCTAGGAGCCTGCTCGATTTTCAGCACTAAGGAGCTGTGATGATTGCCTCCCATACACGCTCTCTCCCCCGCCCTTGGCTCGGTGTGATAGGGTGTGCTGTTGTGCTCATGCTCTGGGCGCCCTGCAAAATTCATTGGGAACAAGACCTAGGACATCGCGTGTCCCACCCTCACGCGAACGAGGGGCGCGGCGCGGCGCTCCTGCGTCAAGAACTCGGTCAGGGAGCTGCTCTGGCTCTGATGAGTGGCTTCCGCGGTTTCATCTCCGATTGCGTCTGGATTTCTACACACTCCGAGATGGAACGCCGCGACTGGAACGCTCTCCGCGCCAAGATCGAACTGGCTGCCACCCTTCAGCCTACCTCAGAAATGTTTTGGGAAAACGGATCCTGGCAAATGGCGTGGAATATCAGCCATGCAGTCCTCTACAATTCGGACGACCCCCGCCAGGCGCGGCGGCTCCAGCTCTCCAGACAGTGGATGGAAACGGGACGCGCTTTTTTGCAACGCGGAACGAGTTATCTCCCCAAGAGCGCCTCGCTCTGGTTCGCGCTTGGCTGGCTCTGCGACCAGCGGTTGCACGACTATCCCGCTGCCATAGAAGCCTACCGAAACGCTGCCCTCCTGCCTGGTGCTCCTGCCTATGTTCACCGGCTGATCGGCTACCGCCTACGACAAGTGGGCCAAACGCGGGAAGCTTATGACTACTGGAGAGAACTCTGGGCACGACACCCTGACAAGAGTGCCAACAAAGCCATGATGTGGGATCGTGTGCTCAAAGAAATCCGCTCTCTGGAAAATGAGCTGGGTTTACCAATCTCCCTGCGGCTTCCCGAGTCGTAACACCCGATGATTACTCGTCGTCGGTGTCTGTGTCGGTGCGCTTTTTGCCCCGCAGCTTGGCCTCGATAAACGCGTCGAGATCACCGTCGAGCACACCCTGCGTGTCGCTGGTAGTTTCGCCCGTGCGAAGGTCTTTGACCATCTGGTAAGGCTGCAACACATACGAGCGAATCTGGCGTCCCCAGGCGATATGCCCTTTTTCGCCGTAGATTTTTTCTAGCTCGGCACGCTTCTTATCTAGCTCCAAATCGTAGAGGCGAGATTTGAGCACCTTCATGGCCGAGGCTTTGTTTTTGATCTGCGAGCGTTCGTTCTGACAGGTGACCACGAGACCGGAGGGCAAGTGGGTGATGCGCACAGCAGAGTCGGTCGTGTTCACACCCTGTCCGCCATGCCCACCAGCGCGGTAAACATCCACGCGGATATCTTTATCCTCAATCTCGATCTCGATGTCATCGTCCACCTCAGCCACTACATCGAGTGCTGCAAAAGAGGTGTGCCGGCGGGCATTGGAATCGAACGGTGATATGCGCACCAGACGGTGAACGCCCCGATCGCATTTGAGATAACCGTAGGAAAAATCGCCGCGCACGATGAAGGTCGCGCTCTTGATCCCGGCCTCTTCTCCGGGGAGCATATCGGTGATTTCCAATTTGTAGCCACGGCGTTCGGCCCAGCGTTGATACATGCGGAAAAGCATGCTGGCCCAGTCGCAGCTCTCGGTGCCACCCGCTCCGGCGTTAATGCTACAAATGGCAGCGCACCGGTCGTTGGGTTCGCCGAGCAGAAATTGGAGTTCCAGCGCCGAGAGGTCTGTCGCTATCTGAGACAATTCAGCCTGATATTCGTCCATCGCCTCCGAGCTGCCATCTTCCTGCGCCATCTCCAGCAACACAGGCGCATCGGCAATGCGGCGTTGGAGTGATTCAAAAGGAACTAGCTTGGATTTGAGAGAGTTGGTTTCGTCTATGACCGACTTGGCACCATTCTTGTCGTTCCAGAATTCTGGCGCCGCCATGCGCGCCTCGAGCTCATCTACTTTCAGTTTAGCAGCAACCGGGTCAAAGAAACCTCCCGAGCCCGCGGAATCGGCTCTGGAGATCTTCGAGGGAGATCGTATCGTTCACATTCATGGGCACCTAACCTGCAACCTCCCCACGGCGATGCAAGGAGAAAGGGGCTGGATCACCTCAGGCATCCGCGAAACCGGAAACGCGATGCACCACCTAGGCGCCTTGCACCCCGAGATCAAACCCCGCCGATATACGAACGAAAGGCGGGAGGAACAAAATCGGCGTCGCTCGCCTCGCGGGCAGCCAAGGCAATCTGGGCGTCCATCACCTCATGTGCAATCGGTGGCTGGTATCCTTCCAGCGCAGCACCCAAGGCAGCCAGCGGCTCCATTTTGTCGGCGTGAACCATGCGATAAAGTTTCACCGTGAGCGCCTCGGCAGCACCCGGGGTGAGCCACACCGGAATACGGGGCTCGATACCGGCTGGAATAGCTTCCGGCCAAGTGAGATCATAACGCTTGCCCATGGCTCGCAGCAGCGACCAAGACTCGCCCGCGTTGGCAGTGGGAAAAAGCGGCACTTTGACATCCACCCGACCCGGTCGTTTGAGGTCCACCTCGATGAGATCAGGACGGCTGGAGGCGAGTAACCAGATGATTTTACCACGGTTGGAGGAGTCGCTCATCTCCTTGGCAAACATCGAATAAACACGACCGGAAAGCCCTGCGTCATTGGAGCCCGAATCGCGTTTGCCGAGTGCTTGATCCGCTTCATCCACGAACACAAAACAACGGCCGAGCGCACGCAGCAGCCGGAAGATTTTTTCGAGATTACTCTCGGTGCTGCCCACCCATTTATCGCGGAAGTTTTTCATCTTCACCACAGGCACACCCGCTTCGCCGGCCAGGCATTCGACAAAAAATGTTTTGCCCGTGCCCACCGGTCCGCAGATGAGATAACCCATCGGCAAGGCGCGACAATCCCCGCTTTTCCAGAGGGAAAGATCCTGTCCGAGTAATTTTTTGAGACCTTCGTTACCTGCGAGCGAAGCAAAGTTTTTTGTCGGTTCAATGAACTCCACCAACCCCGCGCAATCCTTCTCCACACTCGCCTTGCGCATCTCCGAAAGATCGGTATCGGCTATCGGTGTTTTGGTGTAGTGCTTCTCTTTGACGAGCTGCGCCAGCACGGTCAGCGTAGCACCCGCCAGCCGAGGCGCCAACTGCGCAGCAGGCTCTGACCCAAACGCGCCTGGACACTCCTTCTGCCACACGGCCAATGCCCGCGCAATCTCCGGAACCTGCGGCAGCGGAATCAGCGTGGAACCCGAGGCGGGGTTATTGACCAATAAGGCGTGCAAGTCGCTCAGGTTTTCCACCACCAGAAATGTCGCCAGCGGCAGCCCCATGAAGCGCGCATCCCGAGACCAATCCCGCACGGTCAGCGCGAGCGCGTTGAGATCGTAATTGGGTCCACCAGGCGATGGCGGCACTGCCAGTTGCGCGGCACGCAAGATGAGTGCTGCCTGGGGAGCTTTGCGGCCCAGAGCGGCTGAGTTAGCCAAAAAATGAAAGTAGCGTGTCACCGCATCCGCTGCTGCGCGGGGTTGGCGTGCGGCGTCCAGCATAGCTGTCCCACCCGGCCACGCGGCGAATACCTCGCCACCCTTGGTCACTTTGAGTCCCGTGCCTAGGTCGTAGTGCAACACCACATCAAAACGCGAGAGTAGTGTGGACATGAGAAACTGCTCGAGTGTGCCGAGCTTATCTCCCTGCGTAGAGACGACTGGAAATAGATCCTCGGTGTTACCGTGCAGGACAAACTGGTTGCACGCGCCACTTTCGTAAAGAGAGGCCAGTTCGGACGCCCACGCGGGCAGCGCGGGCGCGATAGTGGCAGACTGGCTCTCAGACATCAGCAAAGCTCGCGATTATTGTGGTTGCTGGGGAGCCATGGTCTTCTCGCCACTGGCAATGGGAGCAGGTTCACCCGCCAACGCAATGCCCTCTTTGGCGGCAAACTCGGCCAGCGCCTGATCGGCCAAAGCTTTTTGCTCCTCTTCCTTCATCTGAATTTCGGACAAGTCCATGGAGTCACGAGCCACACGGGCGCGGCCTGCGGCTTTGGTCCGCTCTTCCTCGACCATATTATGCAGGCGGTCGAGCGTGTCGCCCGATCCCCCGATGGTGCTGATCATGCCCGAAGCCATCTCGTTGAGTTCTGCCGTGGCTTTTTTGATTTTGAGATCGGTCAGCGCATTCTTGAGCGATTCGATCTTGGTCTGCGCCGCGCGGATAGCGACATCGCGGGCACGCATGAGTTCTTGGTAAGTTTTCTCGGCCGCTTCCAATTGCTGGCGATTCTCCGTGAGCTGTCCGGTCACGGTCTGGAGCCGCAAGGCCATCTGGCCAGCGGCATCACGGTTGCCTGCCTTGATATGGGCCGAGGTGCGGGCGCGCAGATCGCGCTCTTCTTGCTCGAGCGCTTTCACCTGCGACATGATCCTCTCGCAGAGTCCCGCGTGCGATGCTAACCCTTGATTGTAGTTGGCTATCTGTTTGCGGAGGTTCTCCTTCTCGACTTCGAGGAGGGCTTCTGGGTTAGACTTTTCAAGACCTGAAATGAAAAGGCCGAGAAAACCGCGAAAAAGGTTGCCGATGCGCTTGAACATAGTGACTACAAGCTAGACACCTCTCCGGCAACTGGCAACCCGAATCGGCGCGCTGCTCACATCAGCCATACCGCCACTGCATCCGCCCGCAATAATCCTTCGTCTGTCAAAATCCAACGACCGTCCCGATGCACAGCCAACCCTGCTTCCCTGAGCGGCGCAAAAGCCGGGTCTGCTTCGCTACCAGCCACTCCTTCCGAGGTGCGAATCCCAAATATCCATCGCTCCTTGGCCAGCGTCGCTGCATCCAAGTGCTCCTCTTCGCTGTGAGCTGGCTCCCGATTCTCTACCCAGGACATGTAATGTCCTAGGTCCTCACTATTCCGCCACCTGCGCCCCGATACAGTGCTCACGGCACCCGGACCGATTCCTAGAAAATCCGATCCCCGCCAGTAGGCGGAGTTGTGGCGAGAGGCAAACCCCTCGCGGGCAAAATTGGAAATCTCGTATCGGTGCAATCCCGCTTCCGCCAGCACTTCCCCAGTGGTGCGGAACATCCATTCGTCATCCTCAGCATTTTTGGCCAGCTCCCCAAATTGCAGCTTTTCAAAAAACGGCGTGTCTTCCTCAAAAGTGAGGCTGTAGGCCGACAGGTGCTCCGGCTTCAGCTCCACTGCCTCTCGGAGTGTGGTGAGCCAGGAAGCACGACCCTGTCCCGGCACGCCAAAAATCAGGTCGAGACCGAGGTTGTCGAAGCCGGCTTCCCGCACTATCTGCCATGTGGCCCGAATACGATCGGGGGCATGTTGCCTCCCCAGCACGGTGAGCACGGCAGGATCAAACGACTGCGCTCCGAGACTGACACGGTTCACACCCGCACGGCGAAGCATCTGCGCTTTCTCCCGGGAAAGAGTCGTCGGGTTAGCCTCGATGGTAAACTCTCTGGGAGCACACGAACAGTGTGCCATGATACCAGCTATCAACCTCTCCAGATCCTCTGTGGTCAATGCGCTCGGCGTGCCACCACCCAAGTAGATGGTCTCGAGCTGGAGTTGGCAGGAGTCTGTCCTCGTCCGCAGCTCCGCTAGCACGGCGTCCACAAACGGTCGCGAGCGCCTGCGATCTGCCGGCACGACAAAAAACGAGCAGTAGGGGCAGATGCGCGGACAGAACGGCACATGCACATAGAGATGCCGGATCACGGGAAGTCCCGGCACCCCGATAGCGTGTGCGGTGTCGCTCAACCTTCGATGGTTTGCAGTTCGACGGGATCCACCTGGATACCATTGCTCTCGAGCCACGCGACCGCTTTTTTCACATCGGACCGATCCCCTTCCAACTCGAGCGCGATCACGCCCATGCCGTCTGAGACGCTGGCGTGGCGCAGGTTGAAGGTGACTTGCAGGAAATTGCGGGCGAGCGAACAGAGTATCGGCTCACGCGCTTTTTGCTGGTCGAACACCAGCCAGTAACGACCTTTGAAGTCTGCCATAAAATCAGCCTCCCGCAATGGCCGGCACGATGCTGATCTCGTCCGTCTCTTTGATGGCGGTCTCTTTTTCCTCGAGGAAGCGGATATCTTCGCCGTTGACATAGATGTTGACGAAGCGCCTCACGGCACCCGACTCATCGCAGATACGGGCTTTGATACCCGGGTAGGCTGCATCGAGGTTGTCGAGCAGAGCACCAATGGTAGCTCCTTCGGTTTGCACGGTGTCCGCTCCCCCGGTCAGATTCCGGAGCGGGGTGGGTATAGTGACTGGTATAGGCATAGTTTTCTCTCCTGATCGTGGGGGTTATCGTCTGAAAATCAAGCATCCGTCCGAGCCGCCAACAGCGACTCAAATTCACGCAAACTCGGCTTGATGACCGAAGGCTTACCGATGTGATCCATCACAGCCTCTTGAGTTTTCAAGCCGTTGCCAGTGATGACCAGCACGACGGGTTCGTTGCGCGGAATCTTGCCGGACTCGATCAGTTTCTTCGCGCAACCCAGTGTCACGCCCCCGGCGGTCTCGGTGAAGATTCCCTCGGTCTCAGCCAGTAATTTGATCGCTTCCACGATTTCCGGATCGGTCACATCCTCGGAAGCACCACCTGTCTCCCTCATAGAGCCGAGCGCATAATATCCATCAGCAGGCGTGCCGATGGCCAGCGACTTGGCGATGGTTTTCGGCTCCTTCACAAAGTGAATCAAGTTAGCGTTCTCCTTGTAGGCGCGGCTGATCGGCGAGCACCCCGCAGCCTGTGCGCCGTGGATACTGAATCGGCTCTCGGGCACCAGACCGACTTTGATAAATTCTTGGTAAGCTTTGTGGACCTTGGTCAACAGCGACCCGCTCGCCATCGGCACCACTGTGTGTGCAGGGAATTTCCACCCGAGCTGCTCGGCAATCTCAAAGCCGATCGACTTCGAACCTTCCGCATAATAGGGACGGATATTCACATTCACAAAAGCCCACCCGTATTTCCCCGCGATCTCCGAGCAGAGCCGGTTCACTTGGTCGTAGGCACCCGTGATGCCAATGAGGTTTGTGCCGTAAATCAGCGAGTTGAGCACCTTGCCCGACTCCAAGTCAGCAGGGATAAACACATAACTCTTTAGGCCCGCCGCCGCCGCATGAGCCGCCACGCTGTTGGCCAAGTTTCCGGTCGAAGCACACGCCACCGTATCAAACCCCATCTCCACAGCACGGCTCAACGCCACGGACACCACGCGATCTTTGAACGAGAGCGTCGGATAATTGACCGTATCGTTTTTAATATAAAGTTCGTCCACACCGAGCGCCTTCGCCAAGCGATTGGCCTTCACCAAAGGCGTGAACCCATTCTGCACCCCCACGGTCGGATCGCCGTCAATCGGCAACAACTCACGGTAACGCCACATGCTCTTCGGGCGGGACAAAATCGCCTCTCGGCTGATCGAACGGGAAATCGCTGAATAATCGTAAGCACACTCCAGAGGACCAAAATCATCCTCGCAAATGTGCGTAGCTTTCTTGGGGTAAAGCTTGCCGCACTCGCGACACTTCAGACTCGTGAAAAACGGACTCTCCATAGCATTTCTCCTTGCCTGAAAGAAAGCGTTGCGCGTGACAACCGCCGAGACGACAGACCGCCGGGAGCCATCACACTCCCGCCCTTCATCTCTCCCCGACACCATGCCGGGGCTGGAATTGGCACCTGACGGTCTCCAGCACTGTTCTTTCAAACAGACACCAAAACCCGGTTGCCGCGGTTTCACAGGGCCAGTCCCTCCGCCGCTCTCGATATAGGCAAGTATCTACATATCTGGATATGTAGATTTGTCAATCATGAGTTTTATTTTTTTATAAAAACAAAACCTAATCGGTCAGTAAAAGTTTTGTAGTTCAGCCCGGCTCTGCGCTCGTAAAAATCTAGTCGTCTCGGGACGGCGATCGCGGAGGAGAGTGTCCTAGATTCACGAACGGACAACAAAGCCAGCCTCCATGTCAGCTACCAGATAACGGAAACGCCATGAGCAGAATATTGGGATAACGCACCGTCACAGGAGACCAAGAAAAAACCCTCCTGTATGGCGGTCCAAATCAGCAGCCGGTCAAAGGGATCACGGTGCTCCGGTAAGCGCGGTAAACGACCCGCACTGGCGGCGAGGTCTGCATTCAGTGGATGAATCAACCAACCAGCCTGAACTGCAAGAGCCGGATAATCCTCTGGAGTCACGCCCTTCAAACCGAGTTTACCAAGGCCAAACTTCAGGCTGATCTCCCAGAAACTCACTACACTGACATGAACGGAATAGGCGGGAGTGAGCAGAGCTTTGCGAGCTTGCGGCGATAACTTCCTCGGCTCGTGCATCGCCCAAAGAAAGGAGCAAGTATCGAGGAGCAGCTTCACAACCCAAGGAACTCTTCTTCGGTCAGTTTCCAATCGGGAGCCAACTTCACCGTAGCCTTACCGGCCAAGAGCCCCAGCTTGCGGCGAGGGGCGGCAGGAGGCGGAGCCAAGACGGCGACCGGGCGTTTGTTGCGTCCATAGGTCACCGTGATAGTATCCCCTTGAGCCACCGAAGCCAAAGCATCGGAAAAACGAGTCTTGAACTCCCCTACTGTCATTTCAACCGTATTCATAGTTGTAATATCGGAGCTACTTGTCAGGTTGTCAAGTTGTCAAATTACAGTAGATCACCCCACGCGTATACTGGGAATACTTCTTCTTGCTGATCATGGCGTCCTGAACGGCATCACTCCCCGCATAGCATCCTTTCGTGGACGACATCTACTTGGGATCATACGCAAGCATATCGGCGTGGCAATCGAAACACAGAGGAATACAGTTATCTGTCGTGTTTTGACCGCCATTAGACTCTTGGATAATATGATGACATTCAATCTTGATGCCGCAGAATTTGTGGCAGATAGAGCAACATCGCCCACAGGCCACTAACACTTCATTTTTTATTTTTGAAGAGAATGATATTTTTCAGCTCCTATGCGTTAATTTTTTCTGTTCAATAATTCCCATTTCAGTCAGGAAGCGAGACGGTGCCTTTGAGTATCCAAAGTATCTGCCAGCGTAAGTTAGCGTCAGTGCTTCCTCCGCTCGGGTAATCGCCACAAAACAGTTTCGGCGTTCCTCCCTCATTTCAAAGCTGTCGTCGCCCTTCTTCGTTGCTGCCCAACTCGGAAGCTGGTCTTCAACCAAACCGATCAGATAGACACGTTTGAACTCCAAACCCTTCGAACTGTGGATTGTCAGGCAGCGAACAGCGTCCTTCGGCGCAGGTGCCTCTTTTGACCGGAGATCGAACTCCTGAAGCAGCGAGTGGAGACTTACTTCGCTCTTTCCATACTGCTGAATGACCTCCTGCTGGAGCAAATTCCAGACTTCCTTCTCCTCCTGATATTCGTCGAACGCAGTGTCAACGGCAGTAGGATGGTTCTGGAGTGCATCAAACCACGAGAAAGCAGCTTCGATGAATGCCCAGTGATCACCGCGCTCAAGCAGAGTCCTCTTAGTCTGTTCAAGAAATGACCGCGTAGGCTCTGAAACGGTTTCCTGACCGAGCGCGGCTTCAAGCCAGCCCCGTAAGTAGTCACCACTTTGGAATGAAGACGCCGCTACCACATCCTCCACCCTGATGTTGTTTCCTTCGAGTGAGTAGAAAGCCTTGCACACCTTCCGAAGTTGCTCGCGGTCCTGCCGTGCGTTCGCGAGCCGCAGAGCCGCATGCAGCCAAGTGACGGGTGCACTGATAAACTGACTCTTCCGCACAGCGATGTATGCGGGGACGCCTTGCTGCACGCACTCGGCAATCACCGCGTCCAGCAGCTTCTTGCTCCGCCCGAGAACCACGCAGTGGTTACGTTCTTCCGGCGGCGTCTCCTTCAACTCGGAAACGACCCACGCGACTTCTTGGGCGAAATCGACAAAAGGAAAGACTCTCAAATGGGAGTCAGCCGTTGACACTTTATGCGCTTTCAGGCGTTCCTTACCCGCAGAGCGGTCAAGGTTGTGGATGATCAAGTTATTCGCCAACTCAATCACTGCTGGCGGGCAACGGTAGTTCTCGGGCAACTGCACAGTGCCCATCGAGAAGCGTTTCAGAAGCTCTTGAAGGCGTTTGGGGTTTGCGCCGTTCCATTGGTAAATCAGCTGGTCGTCATCAGCGACGACGAACAAGTTCGGCCTGTTTGCCGGAACGAGTGAGCAGAGGAGTCGGAATTGTGTTTCGTTTGTGTCTTGGAACTCATCTACACACACATAGCGATAGACGCGCTGGAACTGTTTCGCGATTGCTGGACGCTCTTCCAGCAGTTGAACCGCCATGCCGATGAGCGAAGCAAAATCCAAGTGGTTTCCCTTGATGAGTTCAGCTCGGTAAGCATTGAACAGTTGGGTCAGAAATTCTTTGCGTTGATGCGAGCCTAGCCGCTCGGCCAGTTCCTTCGGGTTTGAGCACTCGGCAAGCATCTTATCAATGACCGGCAATGCGTTGGCAGCTCCTGAGATTGTATCTGCGACATCCTCCCTGAGCATTTTCATCGCTTCAGTGGCTACCGCCTCACGGTCCGCCTGTTCGACCAAAATCGTGAAGTCTGGCCTCAGGCCAATGTGGTGCCCATGCTGTCGCAGAATCTCGGCTGCAAATGAATGGAAAGTTGTCAGAAGCGCACGGTCTTTTCCGGCTTTCAACAGCCCCTCAAGACGGGTTCTCATTTCCCCTGCGGCCTTGTTCGTGAAAGTCACTCCAAGTATTCGGAAGCGCTCGCCAGCGGTATCGTTCAGAAGGCGTGCGATGCGATAAGTCAGCACGCGGGTCTTTCCTGAGCCAGGACCGGCAAGCACGAGTAACGGCCCATCGTTCCATTGCACGGCTTCAAGCTGCTTCTCGTTAAGCGTTGTGAGGTCGATGCTCATAGTCGTGCGTTGTTCACAGCGGTTGTAATTGCAGCTTGAATCGTTGCAGG
The DNA here is from genome assembly GCA_020718645.1 of Verrucomicrobium spinosum. Classification (GTDB taxonomy): domain Bacteria; phylum Verrucomicrobiota; class Verrucomicrobiia; order JADLBR01; family JAIBCM01; genus DYRQ01. Next base: position 1,447 of record DYRQ01000040.1, on the reverse strand, counting down.
CAGACCGGGCGAACCTGCCTGCCGCGCAGCTTCTACGGCTGCGATTGCGAGGTGTGGTTTAGAGGTGGAGCTAATCGCCATGCGGATTGTTTGCTCCGTGTGTGCGGGAGTTCCAGCTACAGCCGTGATATTGGCCCGTTGTGGCGCACCAACGGCGGAATCGTAAACGGCTGAATATCCGTGAGCCCACATGGCGTGCTCAATGTCCTTCTCGGCCAAGAGGGTGAGCCTCTGGGCTTCCGGTGTCGCGCCACGGAGGCCGCAGGCGGTCGTTGCGTATTTCTGCCCGGTTGGGTCTCCGTCCGCGAAGACGTGCCACTCAATACCGAGGTCGGTCGCGAGATTGATCAGAGGAGCGAGATCGCACTGGGCAAACTCTACGCAACAAACTCCCTCGAGTTCGAAATCGAAATCGAGAAGGCGGGCCGCTTCGGGAAGAAACCAAAACTCGCTCTCCCCTTCCACAAGCAGCCACGACTTGGCGAAAAGGAGGTTCCCGCGCTTGGCGCGAACATGGTATGCGATTTTCCGTTCATCGTCAGGTGTGAGCGTTGCCGCCTTCACTTGAAACACTTCAACCTTCCCGGCTTTACGTGCGAGGCGGCGAATCGAACTGAGCGGGACAGCCGCAAGCAATTCTCCAGAATGCGTCGCGATAATCTTCTGGCCCTTGATCGAGCTCAGCACCTTCCACAAAGAGCGCACTGCTGACGGATGAAGATGCGACTCGGGTTCCTCAAGAGCGAGGAGTGGTTCGGAATCTGGGTCGTATGCTTCGGCCAGTCGTGCGTTCAGAAACGCTTCAAAAAGGAACAAGACCGAAAGACTTTGGGTTCCTGCGCCATGCTGGGTGATCGGCAACTTTGCTCCGCTCTTCGCTGCGAGCTTCACTTGCGTCTTGCTGAGCATATCGAAGATGCGCGCCGGAATCGCCTCTACACTCACGAGATCGTCCGCAGCTAACGGAACAAGACCACCTGTCTTCGCGACTTGTGTCTTCACCTCGTTGAACGGCGTATGTGAATCGAGGACAGACTGGTTTATCGCCTCAATCTGCTCCTCCAGTTCGATTCGGGTCGCATCGTCAATTTGCGGATTCTTTGTGAAAGGTCCCCAGAACGGAGACCTGCTTTGGAAGTGCTGACCTGCATCACGGACGGCAGCCAAAAAGAAGGCCGGATTCAATTGCTGAAGCTCGGAAACAATTCTCGGATTCTTTGCCGTCGTGAGTTCATTGTTGTTCAGGTCGAGAAAAGACCATTCCAAGATGAAGTCCTTTATAGCCGGGTCGTATGCTGAAACGACTCGAAAGCGAACCTCCTGCTTGTTGTCGCCCCGCATTTGCACAGCCTTGTCTAGCCCCTGCACGATTGCATCTGGCCACTCGTCTTCCGTTGATTCGACAAAGGTAAAATCGATCTCGATTGGTGGCGCAGAGCTGGGCTCC
>DYRQ01000039.1 GCA_020718645.1 Verrucomicrobium spinosum | reverse complement strand
CCCGGCTATCCGATAGGATTGAAAACTCTGCTCGTTTTGCCGCAGTTATTGTTTCACCATTTTGGTGATCTGGATTATGCCTTATGCTCTCTTCAAATGTCTGATAAAGCAGACCTTCCGCAGTTCCCCTTGTTTTCAATTGCATAATCTGGGTTGAAATAGTAGGGCATTATGCCCCAGACTCGTCGTATGAGTTGGATCATCACAGGCGGCGCCGGTTTCATCGGCTCAAGTTTCGTTATACAAGCGTTGCAATCGGGGTGGACCCAACAGGCCATCGTTCTCGACAAACTCACCTACGCGGGCAACCCCGCCAACCTCGACCCCGTGCGCGGGCACAGTGGGTTCTCCTTCGTTCACGGAGACATCGGCGACACGGCACTCGTTGCGAAACTGCTCGAAGAACACCAGGTCGAGGCTGTCATTAATTTTGCCGCCGAGACTCATGTGGATCGCTCGATAGATTCACCCGAACCTTTCGTCCAAACCAATGTCATTGGCACGCTCCGCCTGCTGGAGGCCGCCAGACAGCACTGGAAAAAAATGGGCGACACCGACAAAGCACGCTTCCGCTTTCTCCATGTCTCCACCGACGAGGTGTTCGGCACACTCGCGCCAGAAGACCCCGCCTTCAGCGAGACCACCCCCTACGCCCCCAACAGCCCTTATGCGGCCTCCAAAGCCGCGGCAGATCACTTGGTGCGCGCTTACTTTCACACCTACAAAATGCCGGTGTTGACTACGAACTGCTCCAACAACTACGGGCCGCGGCAGTTTCCTGAGAAGCTGGTGCCCCTGATGATCCTCAACGCGCTCGAGGGCAAGACCCTCCCCGTGTATGGCGATGGCCAACAAGTGCGAGACTGGCTGTTTGTCGAGGACCACTGCACCGCCATCCAGCGCGTGCTGGCCGGGGGCAGGCCGGGCGAGACCTACAACATCGGCGGGCGCAGCGAACTTCCCAACATGACGGTGGTTCACACGCTGTGCGACACCTTGGACAAGCTATGTCCTAGGTCCGATGCCCGTTCTTACCGCGAGCAGATTATTTTTGTTGCAGACCGCCCAGGGCATGACCGGCGCTACGCCATCAACTGCTCGAAGATCGAGAAAGAGCTGGGCTGGATTCCGTCGGAAACCTTTGCCACCGGACTCCAAAAAACCGTGCGTTGGTATCTGGATAACCGCGCTTGGTGCGAGGCTGTGACCCGCGAAAAATACCAGCGCGAACGGCTAGGGCAGGCCTGATGTCGGAGCCGGTGCCCGGAGATCTTAACTGGATGCGCCGCGCGGTGCGTCTAGCCCGCAAAGGCGTGGGGTTCACCGCACCTAATCCCGCAGTGGGCGCACTCATTGTTTCCGAGACCGGCGAAATTCTCGGCCAAGGATGGCACAAGAAAGCTGGCGACCCTCACGCCGAAATCGAAGCCTTCCGCGATGCTGCAAGCCGTGGAGTCAGCGTGCGTGGTGCCACGCTCTATGTGACGCTGGAGCCGTGCTGCACTCATGGGCGCACCCCCCCATGCACCGAGGCCCTAGTGCGCGAGGGCATCGCCCGGGTGGTTGTCGGGACAGATGATCCCAACCCTGCGCACGCGGGTCGTGCCTACCCGATCCTGCGTTCTCGTGGTGTCGAGGTGACCAGCGGAGTGCTCGAGAGCGAGTGCCGCCACTTGATACGCGGGTTCGCCCGCTGGATGACGACAGGGTTGCCCTGGGTGATTGCCAAATCAGCGATGAGCCTAGATGGGCGCATTGTTCCACCCGTGGGGAGGCAGGTCACAGGCCCCGCGGCTGTGCGCAAGGCACATGAATACCGTTTGCTTTCCGATGCCATCGTTGTGGGCGCCGAGACCGTGCGCACGGATGACCCCTCCCTCACAGTTCGGCTCGGCAAAAAAAGTGCCGGCAAGTGCCAGCCGTGGCGCGTGATCCTCACCCGCAGCGGCAACCTGCCCGCCGGCTGCCGCCTGTTGACCGACCAGTGGAGCGATCGAACCATGATCCATCAAGGCTCCCCCGGCGACCTGCTCAAGCAACTCGGAGACCGCGGCTTGCAGACCGTGCTCCTCGAGGGGGGCGGGCGGATGTGCGCCTCATTTTTCGAGCAGGGACTCGTGGATGAAATCGCGTTTTTTGTTGCACCAAAAATTTTCGGCGGCCCGCACCTTGCGCTGAACACACAGCGTGTTCTCGAATCTTTGCATGCGGTGAAGGATTTGAAGTGCGAAAAGCTCGGGGCTGATTTACTCTTATCAGGATATGTTCACAGGACTCGTTGAAGAAGTAGGGCAGATCGCCTTGATCGAAGAAAAAGGGGCCAGCGCCCGCTTTGTCATCCGCGCACCAAAAACCGCAGCCCACGCCAAGATAGGCGAGAGCATCGCAGTGAATGGGTGCTGTCTGACCGTCGTTCAGATCTCGGGGGAGACGATCTGTTTTGACCTCCTCGCAGAAACCGTGCGCCTCACGAACTTCCGATCCCTGCAAGCGGATGGCCTAGTCAACCTCGAGCCTTCCTTGCCGGCCAACGGCAAGATGGGAGGTCATTTTGTCAGCGCCCATGTGGACGCAGTGGCGGAGATTCTTGCTTGGGAACCCCAGGGCGCCGACTGGATGCTCGATGTCGCCCTCGCCCCTGAATTTGCCAAGTGGGTAGTCCACAAAGGCTGTATAGCGATTGATGGCATCAGCCTCACCGTGGCGGAACTTACCGAGGGAAAAATGCGTTTTTGGATCATCCCCCATACCTATGCCGAGACAGCGCTACGCGCACGGGGTTCAGGCTCTCTGGTCAATATTGAGTTCGACCTCTTGGCCAAGTATGTTGAAAAAATCCTCGCGGCGCGCGCCTGATCATGAGTGACCTGCTGACCCGCCTGCTCGTCCTCCAAGATCGAGCCGCCAAACTCCTGATAGCCCACCGTGCAGTAGAAGAATTTCCGGACGAAAAAGAGGAGATGCTCACCCGCTTAGCCGCCCGGAAAAAGGCCGATCTCGAGCACAGAACCCAAGCTTTGCTGATAGACGCTGCACGGAAAAAATTAGAATTAGAATCTGGCTCACTCGAAGTGCAGATTGCCAAATTTATCGCCCAGCGTTCGATGGCACGCAAACAGGCGGAATACGAAGCGTTGGAGCACGAGATCGAGGCGTCCAAAGCAAAAATCTCCCTCATGGACGACCAGCAGCTCGCCCTCATGGACCAGTTCGAGGCAGCCATGCACTCCGTGGCTGAGGAAGAGAAAGAGTGCATCGAGGTGGAGTCCAAAGTGCGCACGGCCATCCTTGCGCTCGAAGAACGGGCAGCCGCAGCCCAGCAAGAACTCCCTACCCTGCAAGCCGAAGTCGCGGCAGCCAAGGCAGCGCTCCCGGCTGAGGTGGTGACCCGCTTCGACCACATCCTCCGCACGAAAGGCGATCGAGCCATTGTTGTCGTGGATCACGGAAAAAATTGCGGTGGATGTCACATGGTGCTCGGGCCACGAACCCTCTTAGCAGCGCGTTCCTTCGAAGAAGCGGCCTCCTGCGAACACTGCGGGCGCTTCGTCTATATCCCGTAACCCTATTTTTGCAGCATAGCCACTCTGGAATCATTCCTAGGGTGTATGACCCCCTCCGTTAATCGAGGTTATGGCACCTGTTGTCGTGAGGAGAACCCCCGATTGCGAGTTGCCCTAAACCAAGGCACAACAAAGCACTGTGAAAACACAACCGACACTAGTTTTAGCAGCTATACGGATTCTGACCGTATGCGTGCTCGTCATTATCTCGCGAGAAGCGATTGCTGAGACGCGCACGAAGAACCCTTCACAGACACCGTCACGGGAAACGAGTGCCAGCAAACAGCCCGCACCGGGCACCATCACCTTCGTAACGGATAGCGCAGTGCTTGCCGCCTCTCAGCGTTTTGAAAACACCCAAGTTTGGCACCGAATCCTGGTGGTAGAATATTGGAACGAGAAAAAAGTGCTGAGCCAGCGCTCCACCCTTGTTTTCCAATACCCGGTGGGTTCCAAAATTTTTTGGGCCTACGATAAGGAGGGGAGCCGCCGGTTCACCTCGACCTCAGGACAACCTGCATCTCTAGCTCGAGCACTTTACAGCCACCCTGTGCAATCCTTCTTTGCCGAGGATTACCCGCAATTCATGGCCTGCCGCTGACTGGGTTGCGCCTGCATCTACCTCCGTTGAGTGCTATCGGATAATCTGGTTTCATGAGATGGCCGGGATTACCCTCTTCTGCGCAGGAACATTTTCTTGAGCGTGATCGGTCCCAGCACACCAAATACGAACCGCGCCAATCGCGACACCGTGTATGGTTGTGTGACCACTTCACACCTATCTTTTCGCACGGCGTCAAAAAGAGATATCGCCGTCAGTTCCTCTGCCTGCAACACACTGTAATTGTATCCGAGCATGCTCAAGTCGTGCGTGTCCGAGGTTGCCAGCACCGTGGTTCCAGTGGCCTTGGCCCACTCCAAGGCAGGGCGGTTGTGATCCACACCAAACCCGTAAAAGTGTGAGAGCTCGACCGCATCAAAACAATCTGCGTTCTGAACCAATTTCTCTTGGAGACAGGTTTTCCGAGGGAAAAATGGGTGGGGTGCCACCACGAGCACCTCGCCTCCTTTGACTTCGCGCAGATGGCGAATATCGTCAAAAGAACAGTGCTCCGGGATATCCCGTGGTTCAACATTCAACACCAGCACCTCGCGTCCCTCCACCATCTTCTCCACACCCGGTATGAGGAGCAGACCCTTGGCAGCAGCCCGACTCACGGCACCGGGATCCGAGAACACCTCGCAGTGCGGCGTCACAGCCAGCGCGTGCATCCCATGTGTGAGAGCCGCATCCACCAACTCATCCACAGAATAATCCAGTGGGTCGAGTGGATCCGTGCCGACATGATGGTGGAAATCCACACAGAATCGGCGCAGGGCTGGCGAGCTGGCATCGGGCGGGTGCATGGATTTATTCATGCAGCAAATCTTGAAAATTGAAATTATTTCCAGAGTAGGCAGGGTATGCCAATGACTTCAGATCAGATACGGCAGAGTTTTTTAGATTTCTTTCACTCGAAACAGCACACCATCGTGCCCTCGTCCTCCTTGATGCCCGATTCTCCGAACCTCCTTTTCACCAATGCTGGCATGAACCAATTCGTGCCCATCTTCCTCGCGCAACAGCTATGCCCCTACAAACCCGGTCGCGCTGCCGATACGCAAAAGTGCATCCGCGCCGGTGGCAAACACAACGACTTGGAGGATGTCGGCATTGACACTTATCACCAGACCCTCTTCGAGATGCTGGGCAACTGGTCTTTTGGGGATTACTTCAAGAAGGAAGCCATCGCTTGGGCTTGGGAGCTAATTACTGAAGTCTGGAAATTCCCAAAAAACCGTCTCTACGCCACGGTTTATAAACCCGATCCTTCCCTGGGAGATCCAGCCGCTTACGACCAGGAAGCTGCTGACGAGTGGACCCGCCTTTTCACTGCCGCCGGGTTGGATCCCAAAGTCCATATCGTCAACGGCAACAAGAAAGATAATTTCTGGATGATGGGTGAGACAGGCCCCTGCGGACCGTGCTCGGAAATCCATGTGGACTTGACTCCGGCAGGTGACACCAAAGGAGCTCTCGTCAACGCGGGCGATCCGCGCTGCATCGAGATTTGGAACTTGGTATTCATCCAATTCAATGCCACGCCCGACGGACAGTTTGCACCCCTGCCCGCGCGCCATGTGGACACCGGCATGGGATTCGAACGCGTCTGTTCGATCATCCAAGGCACTAAGAATTTCACGGATTTCGCCAACGCCCGCATCTCGAACTACGAGACGGATGTTTTTCGTCCCATCATCGCCGAAATCGAAAAACTGTGCGGCCACCGCTACGGTTCTTCTCTGCCAGGCGACGCTATTTCCCCTGAGCAACTTGCCAGAGACATAGCTTTTCGCGTGATTGCTGACCACATCCGCACGCTGTCTTTTGCAGTGGCCGATGGCATCATGCCCTCGAACCTCGGGCGGGGTTTCGTGCTACGCCGTATCTTGCGCCGGGCCGTGCGCTACGGGCGCAACCTCGACCTCCATGGCATTTTCTTTTCCAAGCTCTGCGCCCAGGTTGCCGCCCAGTTTGGCGGCGTGTTCCCCGAGCTGCGTTCGAACCTCGCCACCGTGGAAAAAGTCATCCGCGCCGAGGAGGAGAGTTTCGCCGCCACGCTCGACCGCGGCATCCAGCTTTTCGAAGCTATCTGCTCCAAGCTCGACCAAAATAAAGTTGTGCCAGGCGACGCCGCTTTTGAACTCTATGACACCTACGGTTTTCCACTGGATCTCACGGAACTCATGGCGCGCGAACGAGGGCTGAGCGTGGATGCAGCAGGGTTCGATCTGCACATGGAGCAGCAGCGCGAACGCGCCCGCAGCTCTCAAAAACGCGAAGTCATCTCCGTCTCCTCCGACTCTTTCTCCTCTGTGCCACCGACCCGCTTTGTCGGCTTTGACAAACTCGAAGTCGAGGCAACCGTAGTCGGATTTGATAACGGAGTTGCCGCACTCGACGCCTCCCCTTTCTATGCCGAGATGGGCGGTCAAGTCGGGGACACTGGATTTATCGCCACTGGCTCGCAGCGCTATGCCGTGATTGACACCCGCAAATCTCCCTCGGGTGTTTTCCTACACAAACTCGAGTCCGGCGAGCTTCCGCTCGGCTCTACAGTCTCCCTCTGTGTAGATACAAACCGCCGCGGCCGCATCCAAGCGCACCACTCCGCGACTCATCTCATGCACTGGGCACTGCGCACCGTGCTCGGCGATACCGTCGGGCAAAAAGGCTCTTCCGTCGGACCCGACCGCCTGCGCTTCGATTTCTCGCATGGCAGTGCCATGACACCCGAGCAGGTCGCCCAGGTGGAGTCCATGGTGAACACCCAAGTTGCCGCAGCCGATCCTGTCTCTTGGCAGGAACGCCCCTACTCAGAGGCGAAGAACGACAAGACTATTCTTCAGTTCTTCGGAGAAAAATATGGAGAAACCGTGCGCGTGGTGGACATTGGCGGCTACTCGCGTGAACTCTGCGGCGGCACCCATGTGCGATCCACGGGTGAGATTGGATTTTTCAAAATCGTGAGCGAAGGAGCCATCGCGGCAGGCATTCGCCGCATCGAGGCTGTCTGCGGCCCTGCCGTCACCGACTACGCGGTTGCTGAGACCCAAAAACTGGCCGAGAAACATGAGCTTCTTAAAAAGAAGAAAGCGAGCATCCCCGATCTCGTGTTGCTCGACACGAATGAATCCCCCGAGATGGTCTGGAAAAACCACGAAATCCGCCTGAGCCAACTATCAGAACTCGAGGAACAGGCACGCGAGTGGGAGCGCGAACAGAAAAAGCGCGACGAGTCTGAGATGGGCGCTCGCGCCTCATCCTTGGCGACCGATTTGCTCGCTGCCCACAGCCCAGCACCCTCTTTTGCCGTCCAAGTTGCGGACGCCGACGGGAAACTGCTGCAAGCTGTAGCCGATCAGATCAAAGCGCGATACACTGGCCCCTTTGTCCTGGCTGGTGCCAAGGAAGGGCGCGTCTCTCTCATCGCCTTAGTCCCTGCTGAACTCTCGAAAAAACTCTCGGCAGGCAAGCTGATACAGACCATTGCCCCACTCGTAGGGGGCAAAGGCGGTGGGCGACCCGAAATGGCGCAGGCAGGGGGCTCCGATCCCTCCGGAATTGCAGCAGCTCTCGAATCTGCCCGGGCACTGATGCAGTAACCTCGAGTGAGGCTGCCACCAGTGAAAAAAACCGTCTAGGACATGGTTTGTCCTAGACGGTTATCAAAGCTCTTGATGTGAGATTTTACTCGGGGCGTTTTTCAGCCGCCGACTTCTTTGCGAGCGTCCTCAGCCAAACTGGTGCTCAAGTAGCGTTCTCCTGTGCTGCAGGCGACAGTGACGATCAACTTCCCTTTGTTCTCAGGACGCTTGGCATATTCGATCGCAGCGTGGACATTGGCGCCAGTGGAGATACCCACCAGCAACCCCTCTTCTTTGGAGAGCCTTCGCGCCATAGCAAAGGCATCGTCATTGCTCACAGTGATCACCTCATCGAGCAGGTCGAGACGGAGGTTGCCTGGGATAAATCCAGCACCAGTGCCTTGGATTCTGTGGGGGCCGGGCTTGATGGGAAGACCCGCACGAGTCTGGGTAATGACCGGAGAATCTACAGGTTCCACGGCGATGGCTTGGAAAGAAGCTTTCCTCGCTTTGATCACTTCCGCGACGCCCGAGATAGTGCCACCCGTGCCAACTGCGGCTACGAAGGCGTCCACTCCACCGTCGGAATCAGCCCATATCTCTTCGGCTGTCGTGCGTTTGTGGACGGCTGGGTTGGCAGGATTGTTGAACTGTTGCGGGATGTAGGAGCCGGGATTTTCTTCGACCAGAGCCAGCGCCTTGGCCACGGCACCTTTCATGCCCTCGGCCGCAGGCGTCAACACGAGTCGCGCCCCGAGCATGGCCAAGAGGACTCGGCGCTCAACGCTCATGCTCTCCGGCATGGTAAGTATCAGCGGGTAACCTTTGGCAGCGCAAACAAAGGCAAGAGCAATACCGGTGTTGCCCGAAGTGGGCTCAATGATGAGTGTGCCAGGCTTGATTTTGCCCTCGGCCTCGGCAGCTTCAATCATGGCCGCACCGATGCGGTCTTTCACACTGCCCAGCGGATTAAAAAATTCGCATTTGAGAGCCACCGTAGCTTCGAGCCCAGCGGTCACATGATTCAGTTTCACGAGCGGTGTCCGCCCGACAGTGCCGATAATGTTGTTGAAAATTGCCATATACGACTTGTAAGGTCGTTATTGGAATTTGCAACTAATTTTTACTACGCCTTGCGTGTTTATTGGGCGCTGTTGAATCAAGGGGCGCCCACGAGCATTGGGTCAGGCCCGAGGAATTCAGCACCTTTCTCAATGAAAAATTTCCCATCTTTATCCGCCGCGCGGAAAGTGAGGTGGAAGGTGCCACTGTAATCTTTGCGATTAACCGTGACTACATACGCTTTGAGCACCTCTTGCATGGGTGCGATGATCACGGGCTCATCAAAACCAGCGAGTTCCATTTTTTGTCCAGACGGAGCTGTGGCTGCGAGCACCAGAGTCAAGGGCTCTGTTTTTTTATTGATCAGACGGATCATGTATTGGTTCCGGATACCTTGGTCGGTCAAGTAATACGGTGAACCCTGCATACGGGTGACAGCCAGATTCGCTGGGCGATAGGATGACATGACCAGCGTTCCCGCCACAGAGCCAATGACCAAAAAGACGGCGTAGAGATAGACTCTAGGCCGCAGAAATTTAGTTTTCCCGCCCGAGAGCCCAACCAGAGAGTCGTATCGCACGAGCCCCTTGGGGCGCTTGAGTTTGGCCATGACCTCATCGCAGGCATCAATACAGTTTGAGCAACTCACACACTCAATCTGCAAACCTTGGCGTATGTCTATGCCGGTGGGGCAGACCTGCACGCAGCGCAGGCAATCTATGCAGTCGCCTCTTCCCTCCTCGTGGGCTTTACCGCGTGGTTCGCCCCGCTTCTCGTCATAGCCGATGACCAAGGAGTGATCGTCAATCAGTGCCGACTGCAATCGTCCGTAGGGGCAGATGATCAGGCAGAGCTGTTCGCGGAACCAAGCAAAGTTAAAAAAGATCAGCACTGTAGCCACGAAGATAAATACAAAGGCACCCCAGTTGTCTGTGGGTGCATGGACCATCATCTGGTAAAGCCCAGGCATGGACACGAAGTAGGCAAGCAGGTAGTGCGCAATGACCGTGGAGACTAGGAAAAAGAGCGCCATCTTGGTGCCGCGCTTCAGAATTTTTTCTGAATTCCACGGGGCGGCATCTAGTTTTTTCCGTTCTTGCGATGGACCTTCTATTTGCCTTTCGATCCAGCGGAAAACATGTTCCAAAAAGACGGTGTGGGGGCAGGCCCAGCCGCACCAGATACGGCCAAAAATAGCTGTCAAACAAAACCCGGTGAAACCAATACCGGTGAGCACGAAGAACAGGTATCGGACATCTTGGGCTACCAGAGTCAGCCCAAAGATATGGAATCTGCGATCGGCTAAATCCAGAAAAAGGGCAGGGTATCCATTGATATAAACCCACGGAGACAGCAAGAAAACCGCGATGAGCGCGTAGCCGACCAGCGTCCGCCAGGTGGTAAAAAAACCGCGGACATCAGCCGGGTGCAAAAAATTGCGTGAGCCGTCATCATTGATCGTAGTAACGGAGTCGCGGTTAGGTCGGAAAAATTTATCCTGTGTAGGAGAAGCCACGACTACAAACTAGATCCAACGAAAGAATCAATCAAGCGACTATTTGCCAATACGGTGATACTGGGGGACGGATTCTAAAATTTTCCTGCTCCCGTGCGTTTGAGCCAAGCAGATTTAATGCTGGGAGTGGGCGTGATCCGCACCGTTTGGATCAGCAGGCACAGCGTGGTGGCTCAGTATAAAAGCCGTGACCTCGGCAATTTTTTTATCACCCAAAATTGGACCCCATGTGGGCATACCCTTCGGGGCATAACCGGCTTTGATCAGGTTATAGTGATCCATCGCCAAGGGTCCGTGTATCCAGACATCGTCCACCAAATTCACGCCGATGCCACCCTTGAGTTCGGGGCCGTGGCACGAGGCACAGTTGGCTACATAAGTCTCCTTGCCCGAAGCAACAACCTCGGCATTGCGGCTCATTTTCCAGAGCATGTCATTATCGAGATTGGCGATAGCGCCGGCCAGCTTGGCTGACTCGATGCGTGCCAGCTCAGACTCCAGCCTCGGCACATTATTGACGCCCTCGGAATTTGACTGGAAAAACACAAACCAGTAGAACACCGAAAATACCATGGCTCCGTAGAAGGTGATCAGCCACCAGTTGGGCAAGTGCTGATCGAATTCTTGGATGCCATCGTAGCTGTGCTCGAGGAGAGTGACTTTAGTTTTTTTGTGAGTTTTCTTGGACATAAAGTTTTGGTGTTTCTTTATCGAGCGGCATCGCCGCCTCTCGTTCTATTTTTTCCTTCGGCAAAAGTGCCACGCGGATCAGAACCCCCACAAATACGGTGGCGGCTACTGCAAGCCCGACGACTGGCGCCCAGATGTGCCACGCTTCCCATGTGAGTCTCCCAAACATATACTTCGCTCCTCGCCGCTATTATTTACCCGCCGCTTTTTCGGATAGATCTATACTCTTACCGAGCTGCTGCAAATAGGCGATCAGCGCCACGATTTCGCGGTCAGGCGGCACTGCCGCACCGGCCCCACGGAGGCTGGCACTGATTCCCGCACCCTGCTCGGCCACCTGCTGGGAGATCTGTTCCGCCGTCATGGGGGCAAAAGGGACTCCGAGCTTGCGCTGGACATCTATGCGTGCTTTGAGCGTGGCCGTTTCGAGCTTATTGTGAAGCAGCCACGGATAGTTGGGCATGTTGGAGCCCGGCGATGTCGAGCGCGGGTTTTCCATGTGGCGCAGGTGCCAGATATCGGGATATTTCCCAACAGTCCTAGCTAGGTCTGGACCTGTGCGTTTGGATCCCCATTGGAAAGGATGGTCGTAGATACTTTCTCCGAGACGCGAGTAATCTCCATAACGCAGCACATCGGGAACCATCGTGCGGATCATCTGAGAGTGGCAGTTGTAGCAGCCCTCTCGGATATACAGGTCGCGCCCTGCGAGTTCCAGTGGTGTGTAAACTTGCTGTATCCGATCTTCGATATTTTTGTCCTTGGCCAAGGTCACGGTCGGGATGATCTGAATAGATCCACCAATAGCCACAGCCAAGAAGGTCAGCACTGTGAAAGGCAACGGGTTGGCAGCGAGCGTGTCATACCACTTGCCCCACTTGCCACCAGACATCTCGAAATGGACCACGGCCCCGAGGATCACAACCACCGTCAGCACCAGCCCCAGAACTTGCACCAGACCTGTGCCGAAAACCCACAGGGAACAGACCAGCACACCTACGAGCATCACCAAGATTGGCACGCTGCACAAGGCCTCGATCAAGCCCATCTTGGCTGGCGCGTGCGCGTGGTTTTCATCCTCGGTGATCTCGATGGTGCCATTGACCGGCTGACCGGAGCGAGCGGTCATCCAGATATTGTAGGCCAGCATGAAGAACCCAATCAGATAGCTGCCACCACCTATGAGACGGGTGAGATACATCATCTGGATGGACTGCAGCGTCTCAAGGAAGTTCGGGTAATTCAGCAGCGTGTTGTTTTCCTTGAGCCCATTGAGCATGAGACCCTGTCCGATACCTGCCGCCCACATGGAGCCCATGTAAAGGAGGATACCAACCATCGCGAGCCAGAAATGTAGATTCGCCAACGCAGGCGAATAGAGCTTGGTGTTCCATAGACGCGGTGCCAGCCAATAGAACATGCCGGCTGCCATGAGGCCGTTCCAACCCAAAGTGCCACCATGCACATGCCCTATGGTCCAGTCTGTGTAATGCGAGAGTGCATTCACAGCACGGATGGACATCAGCGGTCCCTCGAAGGTGGACATGCCGTAGAAGGTCACACCAGCGGCCAAGAATTTGATGACCGGGTCAGTGCGGAGTTTATCCCAAGCACCACGCAGGGTGAGCAGGCCATTGAGCATGCCACCCCATGAAGGTGCCCAGAGCATCAGGCTGAACAGCATCCCTGTTCCCTGCACCCACTCTGGCAAGGCCGTGTTGAGCAAATGGTGAGGACCTGCCCAAATATAGATGAACACGAGCGCCCAGAAGTGGACGATCGAAAGCCGGTAGGAATAGACCGGACGCTCTGCGGCCTTGGGCAGAAAATAATACATGATGCCCAAGATCGGAGTGGTCAGGAAGAAGGCCACCGCATTATGGCCATACCACCACTGAACCAGCGCATCTTGCACACCTGCAAACAGAGGGTAGCTGTGCAGCAGCCCAGTTGGCCATGACAGATGGTTGACGATGTAGAGCATCGCCACGGTGACAATCGTCGCGATGTAAAACCAGATGGCCACATAAATGGTCGGCTCATTGCGTTTGGCCAAGGTCCAGAAAAAGTTGATTGCAAACACCACCCAGATCAGGGCAACTGCAATGTTGATAGGCCAGATTAACTCGGCGTATTCCTTGCCGCGAGTCAACCCCAAAGGCAGCGACACAGCAGCAGCAACGATGATCAACTGCCAACCCCAGAAATGGAGCCACGATAAGAAGTCCGATGCCAGACGGGTTTTGCACAACCTTTGCGTCGAGTAGTAGATGCCTGCAAACATCATGTTACCCACAAATGCAAAAATTGCAGCATTCGTATGCAGCGGACGAAGACGCCCAAATGTCAACTCTGCCAAACCCTCACTGCGAATCAGACCGAAGGTGATCCACTCCAAAAATTTTCCGTTCATCTGCCAGAAATTGAGTTGCGAGGCGACCAGCACGCCTGCGCTCATGCCCACGACCGCAAAGGTGATCGAGGCGATCATAAACATTCTGACTATCTGATCGTCGTATTCTATCGTTTTTGTCTGGCTCATTTCTGGTATCTCCGATGTCTATTAAATCTTTGCGGCCTTTGTTTTTTCTTGGGCGCTGTGAGGCACTGGCTTCTCTTCGTCCAATGGCAGGAGCGAAGCGCGCTCCGCACCACCAAACTGCCTCGCTTTTGTATCACGCCAAAAAAGGAATATGAAAAATGCTGCGAGCAGAACGCTTAAAAAAGCTGTCAAGTAAACTATTTCCATGCCGGCTTATTTTTTGCGCCAAAGACAACAGGCCAAGCCACGCGCCCTAGACCAAACATCATCAGCGACTGTTCCTAGCAAGCATGTTTTCTTAATACTCGACAAGAATCAATTCTTTTCGTGACCAGACAGGCACAAAAATTATATGTCTAGGGAGAGTTGCCCGGCATGGATTCGAACCATGAATAAAGGCTCCAAAGGTCTCTGTGTTACCATTACACCACCGGGCAGGTTAAAAAAATCCTATCGCAGTCCTTTGCACAAATCAAGTGCGAGGGTGAAGAGTTTCATCTTCAGCTGCTTGTGTGAGCCAATTTTTCAGGTTTTTCATCGCCTGAGCACGATGGCTAATCGTATTTTTAATCGAAGAATCCAACTCCGCAAAGGTCTGTGTATAGCCTTCTGGAACAAATATCGGGTCGTAGCCAAAACCGGCGCTACCCCGTCTCTCGCGGACGATGGTTCCTCGGCAGATGCCATTCGTTTCAAAAAGAGTATGCGCCCTCCGGGCTACGGCGATGGAACAGCGAAACTGCGCTCCTCGCCGGCCTTCCGGAACCTCAGCCAACTCCTCGATTAACTTGGCATTGTTGGCTTCGTCATCGCCATGCCGGCCCGCATACCGGGCTGAGTATATCCCAGGGGCTCCATGGAGTGCATCCACCTCTAAACCGGAGTCGTCCCCCAGCACGAGGCCATCATAAACTGAGGCTATACCCACGGCCTTCTTCGCCGCATTTTCGTCGAAGGTCCATCCGTTTTCGATCACATCCGGAGCCTCAGGAATATCCAGCAGCACCAATATTTTCCACCCTTCCCCGAGCAATTGCACGAGTTCATCGGCTTTTTTCCGGTTTTTGGTGGCCACCAAGATCGATTTCACAGGCACTCTAAAGATTGAAGATCAGAGCGTAAATCGCCCGTTGCACAGCACCCGGCACCAAGCCAACTGCAACTGTAGCCACGGCCAAGACCACCAGCAACAACTGGTAACCAAAGCTGAGCCCTGACGATATGGCTCGCCCATCCGCAGGCTTTTCAAAAAACATATGCCGCACGATGGCCAAATAATAAAACAGCGACGCCACAGCAGTAAACCCAGCCAGAAAGACCATGACATACATTCCCTCCTGCCAGACCGAGGCAAAGATAAACCATTTGCCAAAAAATCCGCTCAAGGGTGGAATACCAGCCAGGGAAAGCATGCCGATCGTCATGAGCCAAGCCACTCCGGGGCGGCTCTGCGCCAAGCCGTTAAACTGACGCATCAGGCTGCCTCCCGTCTTGTCTATCATCCCGCAGATTACACCGAAAACCAGCAGCGTCGCCAAGGTGTAGGCGAGCAAATAATAACACACACTCAGCATGGCTGGCTGCGATCCTGCCGATATTCCCAACAAGATAAAACCTGCATGGCTCACGCTCGAGTAACCCATCACCCGCTTCACATCACGCTGGCTCAAGGCTCCGAGATTTCCGACCAAGAGCGACGCCCCTGCCAAGGCGAGGAGAACCTGCTGGCACTGCGTCCAGAGCGGGGCAAACGGACCAATCAACAGGCGCAGTAAAAACACGACAGCCGCTGCCTTCGAGGCCACCGCCAAGAATGCCGATACCGGCGTCGGTGCACCATGGTAAACATCCGGTGCCCACCAGTGGAATGGTGCCGCTGCCAGCTTAAATCCGACACCTACCAACACCAAAACAACACCCATGGTCACCGCTGGATCTTGATGTCCGGATGCTAGACTGTTTGCGAGCTGATCGAAACGCAGGCTCCCTCCTGTTCCGAATAGGATAGTAATACCAAACACCAAGAAGGCTGTGGACAGGGCGCCGATCACCAAATACTTAGCTCCAGCCTCCAGTGAAAACCGGTCACTACGGTAAAAGGCAACCATGATGTAAGAGCAGACTGTCAACAACTCGATGGAAACAAACCCGGTAACAAAATCACCGACGGATGAGACGAAACCCATGGCCGCCACTGCAAACCATGGCAGGATGTAAAACTCATCTCGGCCTTGTATCCCTTGAGCTTCACATTTGCGCATCATCCATGTCGTTGCCAAACCAGCGATCAGGAAGATTCTTTTGAAGAAAATTGCCAAACCATCCCACTGGTAAGCACCGCCAAAAAATGTGGTCTCCAGTCCCGTAGGCCAACCTAGGCTCGCGATGAGCATGACAGCAAAAGCGAATATCGAAGCCTTGGCGATACTGGCCGAGTTGCGTCTCGGGCGCAGCATTTCGAGCAGCAGCAGCAGTATGCCAACGAAGATCCACCAGACCTCTGGCAAATTCCACCACTGCATAGGCTCTTGGCTTTTTTGCAAAAATAATGTTGTGGCCACAGTGTTCATCCTCGTCTCCTCACCACACAAACCACCGCGACAGGCTGGCCGCCGCATCGTCCGTCACCAAGGTCGGCACAAACCCCAAAACCAACAAGCCGACCACCGGGATTAATAAAGCCACCCGCTCCGTCAAAGAAAGCCCAACGCCCTCAATCCGAGCCTTGCCCTCTGTGCCATAAAATACCGCACGCACCGCACGAAGCATATACACCGAGGAAACTACCACGCCCACCAGCGCCGCCAGCATTGCGCCCGTCTGCCATCCAGCACTCAGACCCTGCCAAGATCCAAAAAAGATCAGTATCTCGCCAGCAAAATTGCCAAGACCCGGCAGCCCCACCGAGGCCATCGCCAATATCACAGCCAGAAAGCCGAGCACGGGAATCTTCTTGGCCACACCGCCCAAAGAAGCCATCTCCACCTCGCCAGTTCTCGAAGCCACCATGCCCTGCACCGCATAGAGTCCGCTCACGCTCAACCCGTGCGCCACCGAAAGCAGCACCACCCCTGTCAGAGCGGCTGGCGTGCCCGAGGCCAGACCCAGGAACAAATATCCCATGTGCATCACACTGGAATAACCCAGCAGGTCATTGAAGTTTTTCTGGCTCAATGCCGCCCAGCCCACGAATAGAATATTGCCTATCAGCAGCATCAACAACAAGCTGTTCCACTCCTCAGCCCCCACAGGACAGAAGGGCTCGGCCACGCGCAGCAGACCGTAAATACCAAATTTCTTCAACACACCAGCATGCAACATGGCTGCGGGAGTTGGTGCCGCTGAATAGCTTTTGGGTGCCCAAGTATGAAATGGGAAAAGCCCCACCAATATTCCAAAGCCTATGAGAAGGAAAAAGTAGATCATCCCCTGGCTATCAGGATGCAGCGGGTAGGAGGAAAGCACCTCTTGCAACACGCGCAAATCGGTGGTGCGTATCTCGGGCGGCAAGCTAAAGAGCAACCCCAGCATACCCAATAACAAAACGATACTCCCCGCCAACAGGTAGAGCGCCATCTGAAAACTAATGGAAATTCTGCGGTAGCCGTTACCCCAAAAACCGATCAGCAGGAAGGTTGGTATCAGCGCAAATTCATGGAAAATATACATGCACATCAGATCCATCGAAGCAAAAGCCCCATAAGCACCCGCTATCACAAACAGCAGACACCCGTAATACTCCGACTCGCGCTCGATCTTGGCTGGCGCCACCAACAGCGCAGAGACAGACACCATACCTGTCAGCACCAGCAGCGGCAGATTGACACCATCCACGCCAAAACGGAGTGCAGTGGAACCCAATAACGGTATCTGAAACCACGGTTGCACCCATTCCCAGCGAAATTCACCAGCAGCGTTATAGGAACAAGCCATCCACGATACCACCCCGAGACAGAGCGCCGAGGCAGCCAAAGCCACCGAGCGAGCTGGAGCACGCAACGCTATAGCCACTACGCCCAGCAACGGTATCAACACCAACATTAACAAGGGAGTCATGTCCTATTACCTTCCCATCATCCAGTAGAGCATCACAGCCACGCCGAGCGCGAACCAAAATGCGTAAACCTGCACATTGCCTGCTTGCATGATGCGGAACACCTGCCCTGTCACCGAGGCACACAGCGCTACGCCCCTCACCATGACACCACCGATAATCCATGTATCCATCCACCCAACGACGGCCGCGATGGCATCACTGGCACGAACCACGCACACCTCATAAATCTCATCCACATAGAACTTGGATTTGAGGATTTTGAAGGTGATCTTTTCCTCCTTGGCACCGCGATACACCAAAAATCCAGCCAATGAGCCCAGCACAAACACCGCCACTGACCCACCCACGGCGGCCATGGGATGAGTGTGAGGCAAACCTTGTAAACCGAGCGCCCCAGTAATCGCACTGCCGTAACCTCCTACAATCGAGAGAAGCGCCAACACCACCAGTGGCAAGGTCATCGCCCACGGTGATTCATGGGCATGAGCAGCACCGTCACCTCGCGGCTCGCCCAAGAACGAAACCACAAACAACCGCGTCATGTAGAAACTCGTCAGCAAAGCCGTGCCCAGCGCCACCCAGAACAGCGTGCGGTTCGTCTCGTAAGCAACTATCAAAATGGCGTCTTTGCTATAAAAACCGCTTAAAAACGGACACCCACACAAAGCCAAAGTGCCAATGGCAAAGGTCACGAAAGTTACGGGCATTTTTTTGCCCAGCCCACCCATTTTCCAAATATTCTGCTCGTGATGCGCAGCATGAATCAGACTGCCCGCTCCGAGAAATAGCAGCGCCTTGAAAAAGGCGTGCGTGGTCAGGTGAAACATCCCAGCAGCCGGCGAACCCAGCCCCACCGCCAACACCATGTAGCCCAACTGCGAGAGCGTCGAGTATGCCAACACTCGTTTGATATCATCTTGCTGCGTGGCAATGAGCGCCGCAAAAATCGCTGTGAGTCCACCAATACCAGCAATCACCGAGAGCGCCACAGGCGACAGCTCCACCAAGAAAAAGACCCGACAGAGAAAATAAATACCCGCGGCCACCATCGTTGCGGCATGGATCAGCGCTGAAACAGGCGTCGGACCCTCCATGGCATCCGGCAACCAAACATGCAACGGCACTTGAGCCGATTTGCCGACCGCACCGCAAAACAGACCCAGAACAGCCACGGTCAGTAACCCGGCAGGCACTGCCGCCACGCGCCCATCATTGGCGAAGCTCTGGAGCTGGGTGTAGTTCAAACTCCCGAGCAAACTCCACACCGTCAGGATGCCGATCATGAAACCAAAATCACCGATGCGATTGACGATAAAAGCTTTGTTGGCAGCAGCGGAAGCGGAGGGTTTTTCGAACCAGAAACCGATCAGCAGGTAGCTGCTCACGCCCACCAATTCCCAGAACACGAAGGTCATCGCCAAGTTGTCCGACAGCACGACGCCTGACATGGAAAACATGAACAGCGAAAGGCAGCCAAAAAAGCGGCTCTTCCCAGGATCCTCGGACATATACCCGGTGGAAAAGAGATGGATCAACGCTCCCACACCGGTCACCACCAGCAACATCACCTTGGCCAATCCGTCCGTCACTAGTCCGAACTGGAACGAGAGTCCTCCCACCGACATCCACCGCACCGACTCCGGAGATCCCGCTTGGCTCCAAAAACCCCACAAAGCCACCGCAAAACTAACCCAAGCAGAAAGCAGCGATACACCCATACTGACGGCGCGGAACGGGCGCAGAACGAGCGCCACCGAAGCCGCCGACAGCAGCGGCAACACCAATATCAGCCACCAGTATTTTTCAGGCATACTTTTTTACTTTGTCCCTGTGATCTTCCGCTGGTTACGCTTATTTCTTGATAGCTCGGCCATCAGAACTTCAGCCATGCGATCTCATCCGTGTGCGATGTCTTTCTCTGGCGGAAAAGCGCCACGATGATCGCTAGGCCCACAGCCACTTCGGCCGCTGCCACGGTGATAATAAAAAATACGAGCACTTGGCCATCCAAGCTCTGATTGAACCTCGAGAACGCTGCCAAGGCTATGATGGATGCCGTCAGCATCAGCTCCAAGCTCATGTAAATCACGATCAGACTACGGCGCATCACGACGCCGGCCAACCCTATGCAAAACACCAAGGCACTCAGCACCAAATAGTGATCCAGTGTCGGAATCATGCTCCTCCTTTTTTAGCGGCTCGATCGCGCACTTGGTGGCACAGCAAGATCACACCCACGATCGCCACCAGCAGCAGCACTGCCGTGAGTTCAAAAGGCAGTAGGTATTCAGTGAAAAGCAAACGCCCCAGATCCCGGATGTCCGATCCCTGCGGCACCGGGGGTAGCGGACGGCTCTGACCAAGTCCCAGCCCACCCAACAGTATCCAGAAAAGCCCTCCGCACAGTGCCACTCCCGAGAGCGCCTTGACCCATGCCTTTTTGCGGACCGACTCTTGATCCAAATTCAGAAGCATGATGATAAACAGGAAGAGCACCATCACAGCTCCCGCATAGACCATCACTTGCATCATCCCGAGAAAATAGGCTTGGAGTGTAATCAGAATGCCGCCCACAAAAATCATAGTCGCCACCAAGGACATGGCGGAAGAGACGGGGCTGCGCCCAGCCACGGTCAAGACGGAAAATGCAACCAGGCCGGTTGCAAATACCCAAAACACCAAACTCGAGACAAAAGATTCCATGGGGAACGCTGTTGTCAGTAGCCCCCTCTGTTTTGACGGTCAATCCTGAAAACTGAAATTCCTACAATCAGGCTGACCACCCATTCGAACAGACTCGACTTGTTTCTTGCCCCAACACCCCCGTATTGCTAGAGTGTAGAACGCTCATGAACCCAAGGACACCTTCTCCCAAAATCGAGCGCACCGGCATTCTCTTGGGACTTTGGCTCCTGCTCACCGCAGGTTTTCTCGCGACCAGCATCGGCAGCTACCTCGTCTCCCGCAAGGCGATACACCACGCCATCGAAGCCACCGAGCTGCCCATGACCTCTGACACCGTTTACTCCGAGATCCAAAAAGATCTGGTGCGACCCATCCTCATTTCTTCCATGATGTCTCGCGACACCTTCCTGAGAAGTTGGGTTCTCAGCGGGGAAAACGACCCCACCTCCATCACCCGATACCTGCGCGAGATCCAGGAACAATACGGCGCCTTCACCAGTTTCTTCATCTCTGAAAAATCGCGGGTCTATTACCAAGCCAAAGGCGTCCTGAAAACTGTCTCACCCGAAGACCCCAGAGATACCTGGTATTTCCGTGTCCGAGAGATGCAGACCCCTTACGAGATCAATGTGGATCCAGACCTAGCCAACAGGGACAAGCTCACTATTTTTATCAATTACCGCGTGTTCGACTACTCCGACCGTTTTATCGGTGCCACCGGTGTTGGCCTCAATGTGGACTCCGTCATGCAGATGATCGAAAACTACGAGCACCGCTATGGCCGCACCATTTTCCTAACCGACAAAGACGGACGCATCGCCCTCTCGGGCAGCGGTCAAAGCGGCTGGCTGGATCACGGGATCACCCACCTGCGCGACTTCGAGGCCCTAGGTCCCTTGACCGATGACATCCTCCGTGGGGAAAAAGGCGCCTTCCAGTTCAAGGAACAAGGACGGCTCCGCTTCTTGAATGTGCGCTATATCCCCGAGCTAAAATGGTTTTTGATCGTGCTGAAAAAAGAGGATCAAGAGCTGGAAGGCATACAGCGCACCCTCTCGCTCAACTTGCTCGCCTGCGGAGGCGTCGTGCTCGCCGTATTAGCCTTGGTTTACTGGGCCATCTCAGGCTACCAAAATAAAATCGAGAAAATGGCCACCACAGACACCCTCACAGGCTTGGCCAACCGCCTGACCATCGAGCAAGCATTAAGCTCCAGCTCCGAGACCGCGAAAAAACAAGCCGCGCCCCTGTGCATCGCCATGCTCGATATAGATCACTTCAAAGCAATCAACGACCGCTACGGACACCTGCTCGGCGATCGCGTGCTCAGGGAAGTAGCCCAACACTTCCAGCAATGGAGCACCCAAAAACACTCCGTCGGCAGGTGGGGCGGCGAAGAGTTTCTCATCGTGATGCCTGACACCCCTCTGGCCAAAGCTTCAGAACTCGTGGATAACATCCGCCGCACCCTCTCAGAAACCGCCATACCCAGTCTCCCGGACATGCTCACCATCAGCGCCGGCATCACACAACTAAAACCGGACGACACTATAGAAACATTCATAGACCGGGCCGACCTCCTGCTTTACAAAGCCAAAAACAACGGACGCAACCAAGTCGTCAGCTCCGGCCAACCTCGCCAGTGACACTCGCTTTCCTTGCCACGACTACCCCGATACAGTTCAAGTCATCAGTGGCCAAAAACCAACTTCCTCAATAGTCGCCCCCGTCCATTCGAACACCCACAACCATCCGCAAATCGGGTCATATTCGTTGTAAACATCCATGAT
>DYRQ01000126.1 GCA_020718645.1 Verrucomicrobium spinosum | reverse complement strand
GCGGAAAAGCGGCAGGATGCCGCTTCCACTTTGCGCTAACCCCTCCTGAAAAATCTTGTTCATCCTGTCCAAGAACACTTTCCCATCCGCGTGATCCGTGGCTCGCCGCAGGACAGGTTCGTCCACTGACGGATCAAAAATATCATCCGCAGATTGTGCTGATTCGTTCAGATTTTTTAACCACTGATGGACACTGATCCACACTGATAATAGAGCTACAGAGTGTTTTTTTTCCTACTTCTTCCTTCAGACTTCACCCTTCATCCCCCCCTTCGCGTCTTTGTGTCTTCGCGTGAGTTTTTTCCTTAACGGATAAAAACAATCGCAACCCGCTCAGTAACTGACGGTGCAGCCGACATGGGCTCGGCCATCTTCTACATCGCCATCAACACTGGTCAACTGCCAGCCGTAGTCGAAACGAAGGGAGAAATAAGGGGCGATCGAATAACGCACACCAGCACCGACAGAGTGCAACTCCTGCGTCTCTGTCTCGTCCGGCAACAAATCCACCTTGTCGGTAAAACCGAAATCATGAAAGACTAAGAGCTGTAACTGATCGTGACTAATCGAAGAGCCGAACTGTCTCAAAAGACTGACTGGCGGGCTGCGCAGCTCGTTCTTGATCAAAAATCCACCGTCCCCGTTGGCGATACGCTCGCTGTAACCACGCACGCTAGCGTAGCCGCCGAGACCGAACTGTTCGCTACTGACCAAGTTCTCCCCGGCATACTGACCTGTCAGGCTCATGAGCCATGAGAAGTCCTTCGGGAGCTTGGTGACCCGTTGCAAGTTAAACACAAAATAGGCATAGCTGGCATCAGCGTAGGTGCGCGAGGCGTCGAAGTTTTCCGTCTCGTTGTTGGAAGTCATACCGCCGGGGCTGAGATAGACTGTGCCGCTCATGGCAGTGGAACCAAATTTGTCTGGCAAAGAGCCCGTGTAACCCAGATTGAATTGGGAGACATCCACCGTGGTATCAAAAACCTGTGTGCCGCCCAATTCGAGGTTATTGTTGTAAGTTTTGAAATCGTAGCCAGCACTGGCACTATGTGTGTAGGTGCCCCATGGCTTTATCGGCACTTGATAGCGTAAACCGACCTGCGTGCTGTCGCCTGCTATGTCAAAATCACTCCCGATATCAGCTTTGGTCTCGGCCCACCCACCATAGACAGTAGCTGTATGGCGCCACGGGGTATTGATGACATAAGACCCTGAGATCGAATTCACTGCCTCGAACTCCGGCTCGGTCATATACTGCAAATTCAGTTGGTGATCTTGCCCCAAAGCGTTGCCCCAGTTGATGCCGCCCACTAAGCGGTGCTCGCTGGTGACATCGGTGCCAGAGTTCTCATAGCCTGCATAAACACGGCCTGGCAGACGGTCTTTCGTTTTGAGGATGATATCGGTCTCTCCGGCGTTCGCTCCTGGAGCATAGACCACATCCACCGAGCGAAAGGGATTACTATTCAGATGGGCGATATCTTCTTTGAGTATGGAGGAGTTGATGATGTCGCCGGGTTTGGCCCGGATCTGCTTGGCCAGTTGGTTGGCCTCGAAGTGTTTGTTGCCCTCGACTTTCACCTGTCCCAATCGGCCAGTCACCACCAACACTTGCACAACACCAGAGGTGATATCCTGCTCGGGCACGAGCGCGTCCACCACCGGCATGTCGTGACGACCGTAGGAAGCTACAATTTCCGTGCAGATTTGCTGGAGTGTAGGGAGATCCAGAGGACGGCCCAACATACCGCGAATCACGGAGTGAAATTCCTTGTCGAAGGCCGTGGTGGGAGGACCCTCAAAATGAAGGCCAGTAACTCCTTGTCTCCCAGCGGTGGCTACCTTATCGGGGGCATCCACCAAGATAACACCTTTGAGCGCTTGAGCGAGCTGGGCTTCGGTGTTAGCCTGCGAGGATGAAGGTGCTGCTTGCTGCTGCAACTCCGGAGCCGGGCGCACGAAGCCTGTAATGTTCGACGGCGATCGCAGTCGCAATCCATCGTGAAAAAACTGTGGCACCTTGGGTGCCACGCTGTCGAAGTCCCACTCCTGAGCCGCGAGCGGAGAAACCAGAGCCAGCACGAAAGCAGCTGCGCCCTGTGCCTGGATAGGCAACAGTCGCATCACTCCGCGTTGGCTGGCTTTGGTCATCATTTTCCCACTCTGTTTCGGCAGGTGAGTGCCGATTATTTAGCGTCTTTCGCAGCAGGTGCAGGTGTGGCACTTGCCCCTTGGTCCTGCTTGCGGATGTTGAACTCTTTTACGAGCTGAGCAGCCGAAGCGTTGGTCGCTGACATAGCGAGTATGTCGTTGCTCACGGCTTCCAATTTCTGGCCGAGCTGCACGATTTCGGGCTGCACTTGCTGGAATTGGGAGTCAATCGCTGCAAGCTGCTTTTTCTGTTTGAGTCCGCCTACCAGTCCCACGGAGCTGGAAACAATGATGCCGAGGCTGAGGATCATCACGGGCCAAAAAGCCATGCACTGGCATTCGCTGCCACTATTTTCAAAGTCTGTCATATCAAATTTTTCTTAGTGTTGAATTGATGTTGTAGGTTCAATCTGCAAACAGCAGATCAAGGCACCCTCTTCTGCACGCCGTCCACGGTGATGGTGGCTTGCAGGTTGTATTTGTTCATGAGCGCCTTCACTTGCTGGTCTTTGTCGGCAAGAACTGCCATACGCACCACCAGTTGGCGGAACACTTGGTCGGCTTGGCGTGCGTTGTTAAAACGAGCCTGCGCCTGCATGTTCTTCATCTGGGCTTTCTGAATACTGCTGCCCAGCCAGAGCTGCCCGAGCAGCATTGTCGTTGCGATGATGCTGGTAATTATGAGCACCATCCCTTTCCAATTTTTCATTTCGTCTTATCTCCTGTTGTTAATTTTACTACCCACCCTCTCGGGCGGTTTATTTACAAACCATACACCTTTAGCATTTACCGTGCCAGACTAATCTTACCGACCGCCCCGTCTGCGGCGTGGATCTTGGTCGTCCGGCATCATACCATTCGGCGTTTGCTGACCTGACCCATCCATGATCACATTTTGACCCTGCTGCAGTGTGCGGCTATTGCCAGCATTATCGAAGCTGCTGCCACGAGCCAGCACTGTCAGGCGGGTGACTCCGCCATTGGGTCCAGCCAAGAGCACAGTGGTGGAGTTGCCAGTGAAAGTCAGCGTGCCGCTGCCAGGCGCTCCCTGCACGGTGGGAGCAAACTGGGCAGGCGAACTGCCGAGCACCAGTTGATCCAGCGGGCCGAAGGTGCCGATAAAGATCCCACCACCTTGACCGTTATTCGACTGATCGCCACTGAACGGATCCGATGAACCAGGCTGCGGATTCTGCGTGCTCTGACTTGTGGTGACGAGGAATGTGCCCAACTCCTGAGCTGGTGGCGTGGGAGGCACCACGGGCTCGGGTTCGGGCTCTTCTTCAATGATGACAGGTGCGGGCTGGTTGACCAAGAATCCGTCGCCTACGAAGGTCGGCACAGTCGGATATCCCAACCCTATGGCGGATTGCTCAAAGATGCTCGTCCCATTCACAGTTAACCCATTGGGCGTATAACCAGGAGCTGTATAGACCAGCCACTGGTCAGATACAGAATTGAACACCGCGGCACCCAGGGAGTTCACGAATGTGCCATCGGTCACCCATGTGGCGTCATCGGCGGTATGTCCACCAGCGGTGACAGTCAGTGAACCGCCATAGGTCCGGACAAAAATGTCGTTGGCTCCAGCGTTCAAGATACCGGCCACTGTGAGACCACCAGAAACATCGTTGATGGAGATGCCGCCAGTGGCAGTGATGGCATTCAGGGTGCCGAGATAATTGGCGCTATCCAAAGTGACGCTGTTGGCTCCAGCCGCGATGGTCAGTGCATTGGCGGTCACTACTCCCGAATCGGTCAGCGCACCAGCCGCAGTAATATCCAGCGTGCCGCTGGCTGTGACTGTGCCAAGATCGAGGGCATCACTGTCACACAGGGTCATATTCGTGCCGCTAGCGTTGAGGGTGCCGAAGTTGTTCCCTGCGTCATTCAGGTTCACGGTCGAACCGCTGGTCACGGTCAGTTGCGCCGCCGTGGCGGTGATCGCACCGCTCTGGGTGACTGCCCCGCCCCGGATGGTCGTGGCAGTGGTGAAGGCAGTTCCACCGATGGTGACAGCACCTGACCCACCGTTGGCTCCGATGGTGATCGAGGAGAAGCCTGCTTGGGTCAGATTACCCCAATCGCCCGCAGTCAGGGCAAACGCTCCCGAGGCATCGTTGACACTGACCGTGGAAGAGGCTGTTCCAGGTTGCAGGATCAGGGCATCGCCACCGTCGCCAGTCAAAGTCGCATTCAATACCACATCCGAGGCAGTCAGCGTGCCGCCTCCGTTGAGAGAGACAGTATCCCCTGCCCCATCTCCGTAGGTCTGCGCCCCCGTCGTAGTGGCTGTGTAGGCGCCCGTGGCCGTCAGGGTGTTAGCTGTGTTCAAGGTGGAAGCCGTGAGATTGGCGGTGCTCGCAAATGTGGCAGCCCCAGTGTAGGTCTGTGCACCAGTCGTAGTGGCTGTGTAGGCGCCCCCAGCATTCAGCGTGCTGTCCATCGTGATCTGACTCGCTGTCAAACTGGCTGCACCCGCCGTGGTGACGGCATCGTTGTAGGTCTGTGCGCCAGTGGTTGTCACCCCACCGCCATTAATAGCCGTCGTGCCACCCGCATTGGTGGTCAGGGAGGTCAGTGCCGTCGTGCCACCCACTGCACCCGAGAAGGTCGTGGTGCCGGTGCTGTTCACGGCCAAGGTCTGGGCTCCGTTCACTGTGGAGACGAATGCTACATTTCCTGCACCGGTGCTGATCGTGGCTGCACCTGTCAAATTCACGGCATCCGAGAAAGTGACGGCTCCTCCGTTGCTCGTAACTGTCGAGCCAAAGTAGGTCTGACCAGATCCACCAGCATTAATATTGATCGCTGCACTGGCAAGTGTAGATTCGACTTTGCCGTTTACGACTATGTTGCCGCTGTTGGTGGTCACTAGATCAATCTGACCTCCTGCCGTCAGTTGGTTGGCTACCGCACCATCAGCATCAATCTGAATACCAGCACCGGCTATCGCCCCTGAGTCATAGATGTCTGAACCACTGATGCTCAGCGTCGTGGCGCTCGTCACTGATCCAGTGTCCTTGACCCATACACCACCCACTGCATCATTATTACTGTCCGCTGTCAGCGTGATGCTGAAAGTAGGATCACTCGTGAGCGCGGCTGTAATGATAATATCACGGCTGGCTGTCAAAGTCGCGTTAGTCGTCCAGTTCTGCGCCGCGCTAATCAGTATGTCTTGGCCTGTGCCCGTCAAGGTGATGTTGCCAGCGGGTGCTGTGACCGTGAGTGTCCCAGAAACCGTCACGCCTGAGAGCACATTGATGTTTCCAGCTCCGGATCCACCAGTGGTATCTATATTTCCAACAACTGCTATTGTATTCGCGCTGTTGGTAATGCTCACCGCACCGCCATTGGTGTCGGTGGTCGTCCCAGTAGCCAAGGTCAATGTTCCCCCACCCGCTTGGGTGATCGTCACCGCACCACCGTTGGTCTCAAACGCCCCTAAGCTGGTCGCTGAGGCATGCGTGTTGGCTACGGTGATGGATTTACTGACTGCATCAGCGGTATCTACTGCGATCTTTGTGGCTGCCGTGGTGATGTTCACCGTGTCGTCCGCATCAACGGCTACTCCACCCGCACCATTCACCGTCAGTGTCTGACTGGCGTTGGTCGTGACTCCGCCACCCGCCGTCA
>DYRQ01000125.1 GCA_020718645.1 Verrucomicrobium spinosum | reverse complement strand
CTAGTTAGCGAATTTGACCAGTGCCAGTAATGACATATTTGTAGCTGGTCAACTCCTCCAAGCCCATCGGACCCCTGGCGTGAATCTTGTCAGTGCTGATACCAATCTCTGCGCCAAACCCAAATTCGCCACCATCGGTGAAACGGGTGCTGGCATTCCAGTAAACGGCTGAGGAATCCACTGCATCCACAAACTGCTGGGCCACCTGCGCGTCGCCCGTCACGATCGAGTCGGAATGCTTCGAGCCGTAGCGCGAAATATGTGACACGGCTCCGGCAACCCCATCCACCACGCGCACGCTCAAGATCAGATCTAGATACTCCTCCGACCAATCCTGCTCAGTGGCAGGAATCATATCAGGCTCGAAGGCGCGGCTTTCTTCACAACCACGAAGCTCCACTCCCTGCGTGCGAAGAGCCGCCGCAATCCGGGGAAGAAACGCAGAGGCCACAGCGCGATCCACGAGCAAGGTCTCTAGAGCGTTGCAGACACCGGGACGCTGACACTTCGAGTTGATAATTATTTTTTCCGCCATCTCGAAATCCGCCGCCGCGTGAACAAAAACATGGCAGATACCTTGATAGTGTTTGATCACGGGCATGCGCGCCTGTGCGACCACAGTCTCGATCAGACCGTGTCCTCCCCGGGGAATCAAGAGGTCCACCCACTGATTCATCGAGCAGAGTTCGGTAATGGCAGCGCGATCTGTCGTCGGGATGAGCTGAACTGATGCGGGGGGGAGCCCTGCCGCACCGAGCGCTTGAGACATGACAGAGGCGATAGCCTTATTGGATTCAAACGCCTCACTTCCACCCCTCAGCACGGTGGCATTGCCCGACTTCAGGCAGAGCACAGCCGAGTCGCAAGTCACATTCGGTCGCGATTCATAAATGATGCCGATGACCCCGATGGGAACGCGTCGTTTAGTGATGTGGAGCCCGTTGGGACGAGTCCACTCGCGCATAGTTTCCCCGATGGGATCCGGCAGCGCTGCCACTTCGCGTGCTCCCTGGGCCATGGCTGCGATTCGTTTGTCGTCGAGCCGCAGACGATCCACCATGGCGGCGCTCAAACCAGCCGCCTCAGCTTGGGAGACATCCTTGGCATTGGCATCTTTGAGAAGATCGGCAGATGACGCCAGGCGATCGGCGATTGCATGGAGAGCGCGATTCTTGGCATCAGCACCCGCGAGAGCCAGCCCGGCTGCTGCGCAGGAGGCATCACGGCAGATGCCCATAACAGTGTTGTGGAGGGAGGCACTCATTCGAGAACGAAACGGGTGCCTCGTTTTTTACCAGCCGCCAAGTCGATGAGCACATTCTTGTCGCGCCCGTTGGCTATCACAGTGGTGATCCCGCTCTCGGCAGCAATTTTAGCAGCCAGCAACTTCGTCGTCATACCACCGACCGAACGCTCACTGTTCGTGCCTTTCGCCAAATTCCACACATCGGCATCCAAGTGGCGCACGATGGAGATGAGCTTGTCGGGCTCGTCAGGGGACTCCAGTAATCCTTCGACATTGGAGAGAATGACCAGCCAGTCGGCTTGCACCATACAGGCGACATGGGCGGAGAGACGGTCGTTGTCGCCCACTTTAATTTCCTCGCCCGAGATCGCATCGTTCTCGTTAACGATGGGAATGAAATTTTTCTTTTCCAAGAGGAACTGGAGGGTGCGTCTCGCGTTTTCATAACAACTGCGGCTATCGAGATCCCAGTAGGTCAAAAGAAGCTGTGCCCCGTGCAGGTCGTGCTTGAGCAATCGTTTCTGATACTCGGCCATCAAACGGATTTGGCCTACGGTGGCACAAGCTTGCAACTCGGTAATCTGGGAGGGGCGACTGTCGTGTTCCATCGCCTCCATGCCCGCACCAATAGCGCCGGAGGTGACTAGCACGACCTCATATCCCTTGCGATTCAGCGCCGCCACTTGGGCGATGATCTGGCTAAACTGGGAGCCATCGAGCCGGCCATCCTTGCGAGTCAGAATACCCGTGCCGAGCTTGATCACCCATCTCTTATTCGTCTTCATATCGTGCCACTATCCAACCAACGAACTGCTGCCGCGTCAATGCCAGGCATGAGTTACAACCAGCAAAAATTCGAAGGCTCACCTATTCAAAACAGGTGCTTGACGAAAATCGTGTGAAGAGTAACCTCCGTATTCCTAATTTTGCAGGATCGGCAAAAAGTGGGTCGCTGACGAGGCATCCCGCTTTTTTTTGTCGCTACAGGAAAACGAGTATGAACGCAGAACTATTAGCAGTGTTGGAACAGCTTGAACGGGACAAAGGTATCCAGAAGGAGACCCTCTTCAGCGTCGTGGAACAATCCATCTTGGACGCAACCAAGAAGAGCCAGGGTCCCGCCCGCGATTTGCGCGTGGTCATAGACCGCAAGACAGGCGTGATCAAAGCCTTTGCGCGTCTCACCGTCGTCTCGCAGATACGGATCCACACGGAACAAATTAGCCTTTCGGAAGCTCGCCAGAAAAACCCGGCGGCCATCCTCGGTCAAACATTCGAGTTCGAAGTCACCCCCAAAGACATGGGCCGCATCGCCGCCCAAGCAGTCAAACAGGGCATCATGCAAGCCATCCGCGGCGAAGAAAAACGCATGGTTTACGACGAGTTCAAAGATCGTTCCGGAGACATCGTCACCGGCATGGTGCGCCGTTTCGTCAAATCTGATGTGCATGTGGATCTCGGTAAATTCGAGGGGATCATGCCCCAGAAAGAGCGTGTCCCCACCGAAGATTACAATGTGGGCGACCGCGTGCGTGCCATGATCCTCAGTGTCGAACAGACTCCCCGCGGCCCCCAGATCATTCTCACCAGAAGCCACCCCTCCTTCGTGCGCCGCCTTTTCGAGCTGGAATGCAACGAACTCACCAACGGCACTGTCGAAATCAAAGGCATGGCTCGCGAGGCTGGCTACCGCACCAAAATCGCGGTATCTTCCAGGCAAGAAAAAGTAGATCCCGTCGGAGCCTGCGTAGGCATCCGCGGCTCCCGCGTGAAAAATATCGTGCGTGAACTCAACAACGAGCGCGTGGATATTTTCCGCTGGTCGGACAACATCCGCGAACTGGTCATCGAAGCCCTCAAACCCGCCAAGCTCAAAGAGGTCCACATTGACGAGGAAACCAAGATCGTGACTGTCGTGGTAGAGGACGAAGAAAATCTTTCTCTGGCCATCGGGAAAAAAGGTCAGAACGCGCGACTTACTGAAAAAATCACTGGTTGGCGCAAGGTAGATATCCGCTTGGACGAATCCAAACAAGTAGCATTCCAGCGCAAGAAAAACGAGGCCGTGGACAAGATCGTAACCGACCTATCCATCGAGCGCGAAGACGCAATGGCAGCCGTGGATGCAGGTCTGAGCACCTTGGAACTTTTGAAAGAGAACGCCAAAGACTTGGCCGACTGCATCCCCGATGCAGCCGTGGCCGACCGCATTGCCAAAGCCTTGGAACAATTAGTATAAAAAACTGGCTCACCAGCCCGCAGCACTAGAAAAGAACGAACACACCCCATGGAGGAAACAGACAAAGCAACAGGAACACAGGCCGATACTGCCGGTGCCAAAAAAACGGTCAAAAAGACCTCTGCACCAGCAAAATCCCGCCCTACCGCGAAGACCTCGATACCCAAAACCGCCGAGGCCACCAAAGCTCCTGTTGTCAAAACTGATACCCAGCCCACGGAACCCGTGCCCGCTACCCCCGTGGTAACACCAGCAGAGCCTGTCCAAACGCCAGCCGCTACTGCCGAGCCTTCTGATCCGTCCGTCTCGGATGCGGACTCAAAAAATATCATCATGAAGCCGCCGATCGTCGTCAAAGATCTGGCTGCTCGGATGAATCTCAAGCCTTTCTTGCTCATCAGCCACCTCAACGACATGAACATCTTTTCTTCCATCACCTCGGTGCTGGAAGTTGAGGTAGCCCGCAAGCTCTGCGAGAAACACGGCTTCAGTTTCAACACAGAGAAACGCGACTCCGAGGCAGGGTTCCACAAACCCAAAGTGGAGCCTGTAGCCCCACCCAAGGTGGAGAAACCCAAAGACGACCAGATGCTCGGGCGCCCTCCTGTCATCACCTTCATGGGCCATGTGGATCACGGAAAAACATCTCTCATGGACGCCATCCGCCAGTCCAATGTCGTCTCTGGCGAAGCCGGCGGCATCACCCAGCACATCGGCGCTTACAGCCTCGAGCGCAGAGGCCAGCGCATCACCTTTCTCGACACCCCTGGTCATGCAGCATTCTCCGCCATGCGAGCCCGTGGTGCCAATGTCACTGACATTGTTGTGCTCGTGGTCGCTGCCAACGACGGGTTCATGCCCCAGACCGAAGAGGCCTTGGCACACGCCAAAGCTGCGCCCCATGTGAGAATCATGGTCGCCATCAACAAGTGCGATCTCCCCTCGGCCAATGTGGACCGCGTCAAAAAGCAACTCCAAGACCGCGACCTGACTCCTGAAGATTGGGGCGGCGAAACCATCGTGTGCGAAGTCAGTGCCCTGAAAAAACAAGGCGTGGATCGCCTGCTGGACAACATGCTCGTGCTCGCTGAAATCATGGAGCTGAAAGCCACCAACACCGGCTTCTCCAAAGGCGCTGTGATCGAGGCTCAACTCGAGCAAGGCCGCGGCCCAACCGCCACCGTGCTCGTGCAGTCTGGCACTTTCAAAATCGGCTCTGCTTTCATCTGCGGTGATCACTGGGGCAAAGTCAAAAGCATGTTCGACGACCGCGGCCAGCCCATCAAAGAGGCTAGCCCCTCCACCCCTGTCAAAGTCCTTGGCTTCGCTGGCGTCCCGAACGCGGGCGACTCTTTGCTCGAAATGAAGAGCGAACGCGAGGCGCGCCAATACGCCGAAGAGCAACAGGAGAAAAAGCGCCTGAACAAGCTCGAGGCCAAGCGTCCTGTCACACTGGAAAACCTTTTCGAAACCCTCGCCGACCAACAGCGCAAAGTGCTCAAAGTTCTGCTCAAGGGCGATGTGCAAGGCTCCATCGAAGCTATTGCCACCGCTCTGCTCGGCATCAAGAGCGAAAAAGTTTCTCTCGAAATCGTGCACAAAGCCGTCGGCCCGGTCACCGAATCCGATGTGCTTCTGGCCTCTGCCTCAAAAACAATTATCATCGGTTTCAACACCCGCACCGAGACCCAAGCGGCCGCCGCCTCGAAGCGTGAGGCTGTGCAGATCAAGCTCTACAGCATCATCTACGAATTGATTGATCAGGTGAAAGAAGCCATGGCTGGTCTCCTAGATCCTGTCAACCGCGAATCCGTTATTGGCACCGCCGCCGTCAAGCAGGTCATCAGCCTCTCGAAATACCCGGTGGCAGGCTGCTCGGTTCAGTCTGGGCGCATTGCCCGCAGTGGGCGTGCTCGCGTGCTGCGCGGACGCATCCACATCTACGATGGTGCTATCCAGACCCTCAAGCGCTTCCAAGACGATGTCTCAGAAGTGCGCCAAGGCCTCGAGTGCGGTATTCGACTTGGAGACTTCAACGATTACCAGCAAGGTGACCTCATCGAGTGCTACCAACTCGAGAAGATGCCCCAACAGCTCTGAGTTAGCTCCTCCCCTACCCAACGCTCAAAGCGGAAGCCTTCTTAAACCCAGATTATGCAATAGCGCGAGAAGGATGCAGATGCGAGGCGCAGGCTCGCCTGTTCTTATGGGTGCCGCTGTAGTAATCTACTGCAAACCCTGAGCAACAAAGGTAGAGTAGAGAGGCGGGCATAAAGAGTTAGGCTTCGGTCTAGTCCGTGTCCGG
>DYRQ01000038.1:13997-22459 GCA_020718645.1 Verrucomicrobium spinosum | reverse complement strand
CAGTAGATTACTACAGCGGCACCCATATGAACAGGCGAGCCTGCGCCTCGCACCTACGCCCATCGCGCTCTATTGCAAGATCTGGGTTCAATTCTCCAATAATGGCAACTACATTTGGTGATGGTTTTCTCTGGGGCACAGCAGATAGTTCTTTTCAGGTGGAGGGTGCTTGGGAGGCTGACGGCAAGGGGAGGTCTGTCTGGGACACCTATTGCGACACTCCTGGGAGAATCAAGAAAGACCATACAGGCAGGGTTTCCATAGATCGCTATCATCGCTACTCGAGGCATGGCACTCGATGCTTTGAGCGATTGAGTTATCACGATTTCTTGGAGCGCCGCGTTTGAGGTTTGCTAGGGGGTGTGTAGGACAATACTTGTCCTAGGTATCGTCCAGTATGAGAAGCGCCGCAGGCGGCTATCTCCTCAGGTGTGCCCTCGGCTACAATTTGTCCACCCCTATCTCCGGCCTCGGGTCCGATATCGAGCACCCAGTCGGCTTCGGCGATGATGTCGAGGTGATGCTCGATGACGACTACAGTATTCCCCGAGTCCACCAACTGGTGCAAGAGGTCGAGCAAGAGGCGGATGTCCGAGGCGTGCAGGCCGATGCTGGGTTCTTCTAAGAGGTAAACGGAATGTCCTAACCCGCCGCGGGCCAGTTCGGTGACGAGTTTGAGCCGCTGCGCTTCACCGCCGGAGAGGGTGGGGCTGGTCTGGCCGAGTTTGAGGTAGCCGAGGCCGGTGGCTTGCAGGAGTTCGAGGATTTTGTGGATGGCGGGGTGGGCGGCGAAGAAGGGGAGGGCTTCCTCGACGCTCATATCCAAGATGTCGGCGACGGATCGTCCTTTGTAAAGTATATCGAGAGTCTCGGGGTTGTAGCGTTTGCCGCCGCAGGTTTCGCAGGGCATTTTGACCGAGGGCAAGAAATCCATCTCCACTTGCACGGTGCCACTGCCGCCGCACGATGGGCAACGGCCGGCACCGCTGTTGTAGGAGAACCTTCCCGCAGTGTAGCCGCGTGCCCGCGATTCGGGGAGGTGCGCAAACCAAGCTCGCAGATCGTCCAGAATACCCGTGTAGGTGGCAGGGGTGGAACGCGAAGTTTTGCCGATGGGCGATTGGTCCACTTCGATGACTTGTGCGACTGGGGTGCCGCAAGAGCTGGAAGACCAGGCGGGGTGGCGCGCTGTCTTGGCGCGTTTACCCACCCGCTTGAGGTGTCCTGCGAGAGCGGGTTTGAGGATGTCGTGGAGCAAGGTGCTTTTGCCACTGCCGCTGACGCCTGAAATGAGAACGAGCCGTTGCAAGGGGATGCTGGCATCGAGAGATTTGAGGTTGTTGGCGCGGGCTCCTTTGATGGTGAACCACGCAGCTTCAGCCATGCTGCGGCGGGAGCCGCGCAGGGGGTGGGACATGGGATGTCCTAGCCACCGGCCTGTGGCAGAGTTTGTGTGGGAGGTGATTTCCTTCCAGTGCCCTTGGGCGACGATGCTGCCGCCGTGGATGCCAGCGCCGGGGCCGAGGTCGAGGATGTGGTCGGCGCGGCGCATGGTCTCTTCGTCGTGTTCGACGATCAAGAGTGAGTTCCCGCGAGATTTGAGAAGGTCGAGGATGTCGAGGAGTTGCTCGTTGTCGCGGGGATGGAGGCCGATGGTGGGTTCGTCCAGAACATAGAGCACGCCTTCGAGGTTGGAGCCGAGTTGGGAGGCCAGGCGGATGCGCTGTGATTCGCCGCCTGAGAGTGTCTTGGCCGAGCGGTTGAGCTGGAGGTAGCCGAGTCCGACTCTTTCGAGGAAATTGAGGCGTTGCGCGATTTCGGGCAGGATGTCGCGGGCTATCTCGGCATCTCGGCCAGTGAGGTGCAGGGCGTGGAAAAACAGCAAGGCATCTGAGGCGGAGAGCGAGCAGAGATCGCCGATGGTGCGGTCGCGGAAGCGGACGGCGCGCGCGGTGGCGTTCAGGCGTTGGCTCCGGCACGAGGGGCACGCGAGGGTCTCGCTGTCTTCGAGCCGCTCGCGCTTGAGTTCGAGTTCCACTTCTCGTTCGATGTCGCTTTCGCCTTCGAGGACGATCCGGGCGACGGTGCCGTAGCCTTGGCATTCGGGACACCAGCCGTGGGGGGAGTTGTAAGAAAAAACGCGCGGGTCGAGTTCTTCGAATGAGCGGCCTGTGCTGGGAGCGAACCAGCGGGTGCTCATGACTTCGCCTTGGGTGTCGTCACTCGTGCAGAAGAGAGTGCCCTTGCCGACATCCAGAGACTCGGCGACGAGGCGGGCGACTTCGGTGGGCGGGGTTTCTCTCGAGACGATACCGATGACCACCTCGATCGAGTGTTCTTGGTATCGGTTCAAGGGCTGGAAAAGAGAGGGTTCAATCCATTGTCCATCCACGCGCAAGAGGGCGTAGTTTTTTCGCAAAGCCCAGCGGGCTACCTCGGTATGGAAACCTTTGCGGGCGCGGATGAGAGGGGCGAGGAGGGTGAGAGGAGATTGGGCTTGGGCTCGGAGCTTGGAGATTCGTTTACCGATGTCAGCAGCCGTCTGGCGGATAGCTGGCTCGTCTGTCTCTGGGTCGTGCTGCGTGCCGAGCTTGGAGTAAAGCAGCCGGAGGAAATGGTGGATTTCCGTGACGGTGCCAACAGTGCTTTTTCCGCCGCCGCGTGTGGTGTGCTGCTCGATAGCGACAGTGGGGGGGATGCCGGAGATGCGATCCACCTCGGGTTTTTCAAACTGCTGGGCGAACTGGCGTGCGTAGGCATTGAGCGAGTCGAGGTAGCGCCGTTGGCCCTCGGCAAAGATTATGTCGAAAGCCAGCGTGCTCTTGCCGCTGCCGCTGAGTCCTGTGACCACCGTGTTGCCGCCGAGCGGGAGGGAGAGGTCGAGGTTTTTCAGGTTGTGGTGTCGGGCACCTTCGATGCGGATACAGTGAGGGGGGGCAGGAGCACGGCGAGTGCTGCGTTTCTGGTCTGGGCGCGGTGCGGGTTGAGCGAGAAAACGGCCTGTGTGGGTCGAGGCGTTGCGAGCCATGTCGTCAGGTGTTCCTTGGAAGACAAGTTGGCCACCGGCGCTTCCGCCTTCGGGGCCGAGTTCGATGACCCAGTCGGCTGAGCGGATGACATCGAGATGATGTTCGATGAGAAACAGGGAGTGGCCTTGATCTACCAGCCTGTGAAAAACAGACAAGAGTGTGCGAATATCGTCGAGGTGGAGACCCGTGGTGGGTTCATCGAGGATGATCAGATCGCTGGAGGGACCTTTCTTTCTTTTCTGAGAAGATCCGGATTGGAGGCAGCCAGCGAGTTTGATGCGTTGGCTTTCGCCGCCGCTAAGGTGGCTCAAGGGTTGGCCGAGGGCCAGGTAGCCTAGGCCGACATCCGAGAGCAGTTGGAGGCCTTCGCAGATCGTCGCGGTGCAGGTGCGCTCGCGCAGGCTCTGGGCGTCTTGGATGCGAGATGAGAAAAATGTGATGGCATCATCCACCGTGGACGAGAGGAATCCGGCAATGCTGAGGCCGTGGTAGGGAATGGCTAGGACATGCGACTGGAAACGGCGGCCTTCGCAGACAGGGCAGGTGACGAAAAGGTCGGTGAGGAACTGCATTTCAATTTTCTCCCAGCCCATACCCGCGCAGCGCTCGCACCGGCCGTCGCCGCTATTGAAGGAAAAGGAGGAGGCGTTGAGGCCAGTTTTCTTAGCCTCGTCAGTGCCGGCGAACAACTCGCGCACGGCATCGTAAATACCGACATAGAGAGCGGGGTTGGAGCGCGGTGTGCGGCTCGGGGGAGATTGGTCTGCCAGCAGGACAGAGCCGATTTGATCGTGTCCAGAGATGCTGCTGATACGGCCAGGCTCCTCGGCAGCTTGGCCTTTGGCACGCAGAATATTTTTGTAGATGCAATCGAGGAGCAGGGTGCTTTTTCCGCTGCCGCTGACACCGGTAAAACAGACAAACCTGCCTAGCGGGATGTCGAGCGAGATGTTGGCTAAGTTGTGTTCACAAGCCCCGCGAACATCGAGGAAAGAGGAGGGGGTGGGGCGGGAAGGGCGGTCAGAGCAGCAAATTTTTCTACCTGATAGATAGGCGCCCGTGAGGCTGGATTGGTGTTTGAGCATGCCCTCGGGAGTGCCTTGGAAAACGAGGCGTCCGCCCTCGCTTCCCCGGCCTGGGCCGAGTTCGACGATGTGGTCGGCGGCGCGGATCATGTCGCCATCGTGTTCGACCACGACGATGGTGTTGCCCGAGTCACGGAGCTTGCGGACGGTGCCTATGAGCAGATCGGTGTCACGGGGGTGGAGTCCGATGCTGGGCTCGTCGAGCACGAAGAGGGTATTGACCAGCGAGGCACCGAGGCAGGAGGTCAGGTTGACCCGTTGCAGCTCGCCACCTGAGAGTGTGCGAGCGGTGCGATCCAGCGAAATGTAGCCCAGCCCAACACCGCAGAGGTAGCCGAGACGAGCGAGGATTTCCTTGGCGGCTACGGCTGTGTTCTTGGCGGTGAGCCAAGGTTTGGAGTGTTGGGTGAACCAGGCGAGAGACTCGGCCACGGGCATGGCATTGAACTCAGGCAAGGACATGCCACCGAGTTTCCATTGCGCGGTCTCTGGCCGGAAACGAGTGCCTGCGCAGGAAGGGCAGATTTGATAGGCGCGGTAGCGGGAGAGGAAGACTCGGACATGCATTTTGTAGGTGCGCTTTTCCAAGTATTCGAAAAAGCCCCGCACTCCATACCACAGGCCTTGATCCCACATCTCGTCCACAGAGCACTCGCGGGGTTCACCATCCACGACGAGCGAGCGATGGCTGGGCGACAGTTCACGGAAGGGAACAGAGGTGGGAATGCCGAGGCGTTTGCAGGATTTTATCAGGTCGCCTTGGCACTCTTTGGAGATGCCGGTGCGCCAGGGTTTAACAGCGCCTTGAGCTAGGGTGAGAGATGGATCGGGGATGACCAGATCCATATCAATATCAATCGTGCGCCCGAATCCTTTGCAAGTTGGGCAGGCTCCAACGGGGTTGTTGAAAGAGAAGAGGGAGGGGGTTTTAGGATGGATGGGTGTGCTATCGTGAGAGCAGATGAGACTGGAAGAAAAACGGGTGGGAGCCGATAAGTTACCCTCGCGGTATTCCCAGACGAGGGCAGAGCCTTTACCGAGACGCAGGGCGTGTTCGAGAGCCTCGGCTACTCGGCTGCGAGAAGAGGGCGAGAGGGTGGTTCGGTCTTGGACTACGAAAACAGGACTCTCGAGCATCCCCTCCAGAGGCGAGTCAATTGCCAGCATGGTGCTCCCGAGAATGAGTCGGCGATAACCTTGGGCTGCCACAAAGGAAAAAACCTCTTGGGCATCGGCTTGAGCGGGGAGCGGCATTTCGAAACCGATGACGACCGTGAGCCCGTGCCGCGTGGTGATCAGGTCGCGGGCGATGGAGGCAGCATTCCATGCGTTCACTGGCTGACTACAGGTCGGGCAGCAGGGGGTGGAAGCGCGGTGGTAGAGAGCCTTGAGGTAGTCGGCCATTTCTGTGAGAGTGCCGACAGTGCTGCGGGAAGTGCGGATGTGGTTGGCTTGTTCGATGGCGATGGCAGGCGGGATACCTGAGATGGAGTCGGCCTTGGGTTTATCCATGCGCTCGAGAAATTGGCGGGTGTAGGGAGAAAATGTCTCTACATAACGGCGCTGTCCCTCGGCGTAGAGAGTGTCGAAGGCGAGAGATGATTTTCCAGAGCCGCTCGGGCCAGTGACCACTGTTAAGGCGTGGTGAGGTATCGAGAGATCCAGCCCTTGCAGATTGTTCTGGCAGGCGTTCTTAACGATGATTTGTCCTGAGGACGACATGGGGTCACGATGCGGAAAAAAGCCGAGGCGTCAAAACGGAAGCCCAGAAAAGAGTTGGATAGATTACCTGAATTCGATTTCCCTGTGGGCGGTGACGCCGATGCCGTAGCGCTCCATTTTTTTATAGATGGTGGTGCGGCTGACGCCAAGCCAGATGGCGGTGGAGGCGATGTTGCCATGAAAGAGCGAGAGCGTGCGAACAATGAGATCTTTTTCGAATTTATTGATTTCAACAAAGAGGCGAGGTTCACCGTCCACAAAGCCATCTTCAGCCTTGAGCTTGGACGGAGGTGGTAAAACCAGAGGAGCTGGCGCTACCTGCTCTGGGGAGGGAGAGTGCTGGGGCGGCTGATAGGAGGTGTGAACTTGAGGGAGAGATGGGTGGTAAGGAGTATATTTTGGTGGATTGGGGAAATTGGCAGGCACCTGAGGTAGGGTGGGTGGCAGCTCAGAGGCCTTAGGCTCGTTGGCGATGCGGCGAACGACAGATGGTGTCAGGATTGTCGGCTCGGGGCTCTCTCCGTTTGGGGAAGATATGGTCGGTGGGAGCACTGATTTTTGGACAACGGCGTCGGGAGTTAATATTACAACTCGCTCAATGACATTGCGCAATTCTCGCACATTGCCTGGCCAGCGGTAAGTGCACAGGGCGTCCATAGCCTCTTGGCTGAATCCCTCGATGTCTTTCATGTATTGGGTGCGGAACTGTTTGAGAAATTCTTTGGAGAGCAGGGGAATGTCAGAAGACCTTTCCCGAAGTGGTGGGAGTTCGATTACTCCAGTATTGATACGGTGCATCAAGTCCTCGCGGAAAGAGCCCTTGGCACAGCAATCTTCGAGCGGGCGGTTGCTGGCGGCAACGATGCGGACATCTACATAGACCTCTTTGGTGCCACCCACGCGTTCGAACTTGCGAGTCTGGAGCACGCGCAGGAGCTTGGCCTGCATCTCCATGCTGAGGTTGGAAATTTCGTCAAGAAAAAGCGTGCCTTTATTGGCGCGCTCGAAATGGCCGACATGTTGGGTGTTAGCACCGGTGAAAGCACCTTTTTCATGGCCGAAAAGGGCGCTATCTATAAGGTCGTGGGGCATGGTGCAGCAGTCGAAGGCCACAAATGGACCAGCACTTCTATTAGAGAAGTCGTGCAAGGCTTGCGCAACCAGTTCTTTACCGCACCCAGTTTCGCCTGTGACTAGGATGCTGGCAGAAGTGGGAGCCCAGAGCAGAATCTGGTCATAGATCTGTTTCATTTTTGGGTGCGTGCCAACCAGCGGGCAGAGGCGACCGTTTTTGTCGAGCACCCCTAGTCCTTTGAGATTGTTTCCCTCACGGAGCGTTTTGGAGAGCTGGGCGTTATCTGTGGGATCCATGGAGTTCATGGTGCCGCGCCAAACGGTCGAGCTGGCACAACTTGATCAAGAGCCAAGTAGGCTGCCAGAGCAGTAGCCGCTAATATAAAGATCAATACCAGCACTGTATGGAGGTTGAATTTCACGCCTTTGGCTTCAAGGCTCGGTAGTGCTAGGGGATCTGCATTACCGGGAAGCGTAGGGATAGCCCCAGGGATAAAGCGTCTGATGCTTATGAGGAATTTAATTTCCACATCTCCGATTTTAATGGTGTCGCCCTGTTGTAGGATTTGGGAGAGGGTTTTCCTGCCGTTAATCCAGATCAAGGCGTCTGGCGAACATGCCGCGATGGCAACGGTATCTTGGGTGAGGGTGAAAACGCAATGTTCAGGTTGAACTGAAAGGGTGTTGAGGACCAAGTCACAGTGATTTCCATGGCCAACTTTGGTAGTGGCTTGGGTGAGTTCTACCGATTGACCATCCGGTAGCACTAATTTGGCAGAATGGGTTTTACGGCTGAAATTAGCCGTTACTTTAGGTAGATCGAGTGGTTTTTCTGGAACCGCCAAGGCTTGAGAGTTTTGGGCTCCGCCTTGTCCCCAAGGTATAAAGGTGGTTCGGTTCGCTGGAGGTGGGGTTTCCTCAAAACGGCACTCACCATCTGTCCAAAGTAAAATTTCAAGGACGGCATCATCTCCAATCAGCGCGGAGGTGGAGGCATGCCAGACAGTCCCCTCCTTTACATAGATAGCAGCAGTTTGCCCATCCTTCTCAAAGAAGAGCGCGCCAGTCAGCTTTTGCTGAGCGACAGTTTGCAAAATATCTTGAGGTGTCTCGATAGTCTTCGGAGAAGTCTCTATCGTTTCACCTGTATTTTCTGGAACCGACTGTTGTTTTTCTTCCGACATGTTCAACTAAAATGCACACTAGTGGTGCTTTGGATTACAAGCTGTCTCATAAAAGTATAAACTTGTAAACATTTCTTTACGACTGATTCCCAAAAGTGCAACTGAATTCAAATGGGAAATATAGGTTAAAAGTAGGGTGCTTGTTTATAATTTTTCCTCACAAAAAGGGTGTATTTGACTACCAGCAGTCGGCAGAAATGCAGGAAAATTCATATATTTTTTTTGGTTGGCACGCTTTAGGCAATATGTCTCTCGTCTTTCAAATTAAACTGAAAACAGAAAAAACAAAACAGAAAAAGAAGAGGTGAGTAACATGAAAATGATCCAAACGAACAAAAAAGGCCAGACGATGATTGAATACGCGTTGA
>DYRQ01000038.1:0-13897 GCA_020718645.1 Verrucomicrobium spinosum | reverse complement strand
TGATTTCCATCGCCGCCATTGCGGTGCTGACAACTCTGGGACCGACCATCGCCCAAGTCTTCACCGATGTCCAAACGGCAATGTGATTTTTGAAAAAAAACGCATAAAAGCTACAGACAAATCACAAAAAACAATTAGCTTAACAGGAGATAAAATATGAAAATGATCCAAACGAACAAAAAAGGCCAGACGATGATTGAATACGCGTTGATTGCCGCCCTGATTTCCATCGCCGCCATTGCGGTGCTGACAACTCTGGGACCGACCATCGCCCAGGTATTCACCGATGTCCAGACAGCCATGTA
This sequence comes from Verrucomicrobium spinosum, assembly GCA_020718645.1. GTDB lineage: Bacteria > Verrucomicrobiota > Verrucomicrobiia > JADLBR01 > JAIBCM01 > DYRQ01. The sequence continues at coordinate 13,592 of DYRQ01000038.1, read as the reverse complement.
ATCTAGACAGCGACCGGTTCAAGCCGACCTCAAACAGGGGTCGGCTTAGTGTCGTTACTAATCGTTAGAAAAAGAGAGAGGGGAAACTATGGCAGCAGGCAAATCCAAGGCGGGAGTGGCCATGTTCTTATTGGCCTGTATGCTCGCGCTCGTTGGCTTGTTTATGGTGAACAAGCACATCGCCCAACGAGAGAAAGCGCTCAAGAGTAAACTGGCGAAAAATGTTGAAGCTGTAGAGACAGTCAAAGTTCTTTTCACCAGCAAAGAGTTTAAAGCTCTTGATCCCTTTATCCCCGAGGGTGTCGTATTGCGTGATGTGCCTAAATCTTTTGCCCCTGCCGATGCGATTAGCACTATCGAAGGAGTCAAGGAACTCTACGCCAAGATGGATCTAGTCCCCGACGAAATCATTCGCGCCTCTAAGACCATTACCAAGGACGAGGTAGAAAACCTAGCTTTCAGCATCCCTCAAGGGCGTCGAGCGATCACCCTCAGTATTAACGATGTCAAAGGCGTAGGGTTTGCTGTGATGTCTGGTGATCGGGTGGATGTTGTCGGAATGTTTGCTGAGCCAGGTGGTGACGGCAATACTATGCGGAGTCAGCTTTTATTGCAGGACATACAAGTTTTAGAGGTGGTTTCTCCAGGGAGCGAAGGCAAGCAGCGTAAGAGTGGGAATCCTTCAGTAACTCTGGCGGTGACTCCGAGCGAGGCCGAAGTCCTGGCCTTATTAGAACTCTCCGCGCAGCTAGTGTTAATTTTGAGACCTGTTTCTGATGATTCCATCTATCAATCAGAGGGAACAACCATATCAAGTATTCTCGGGCAGGGCGCGCAACCTGTGGTGGCAGCCTCGGAAACAGACGGTGCACAAACCATAGAAATATTCACGGGTGGAACCAGAGTGACAACCAAGGTGCCAAGATGAACAAGAGAGATCTTCAGAACAATTTGCTGGTGTGCTGTGCGCTTGTTTGGGCGCTAGGCACGGCTAGCACAGTGGCCCAGAACCAGCAGGCGCCGCAAAAGCCCCTCATTGCGGCGTCTGCCCAAGGCCCCGACATGTTGCAAATTTATGTGGGAGAGTCGCAGAAGCTTTCCGTGAATGGAGTCACGAAAATTGTGATTTCAGACCCGGAAATAGTGGAAGTGGTGCCCGTGACTACCACGACTCTCGTGCTGAATGCGAAAAAGGCGGGATCCACTATCCTCACGCTCTTTGAAAAAGACCAAGAGCGGATGATCCGGGTGATTGTGGCTCAGAACTTTGTATCACTGGCCATGCGCATACAAGGTGCCATCGGACATCCGGGCATCCGCGTAGTGGTGGCCGAGCAGAACTTGATTTTGGAAGGTCAAGTGGAAACCCAAGATGAACGCAATCGTGCAGTGACCATTGCCTCGGCCTATCTCCCTGCCATCCGGGCAGCCAGCAACCAGCAATCGTCGGCTACGGCTCCTCCAACCTCCAATGTTTATAATGCCTCCACCTACAGCAGTGACAATCGGAGTGAAGGCGATGTCAGTGATGCCAAGGCATACACGCTGCCGACCCCAGAGGGTATCATAGACTTTATGGAAATTCGCAACATGCGGCAAGTGCGACTTCGCATCCAAGTAGTCGAGATGACCAAAAGCGGGCTCAAAGATTTTGGTCTCAAATTTGCCGAGCAGGCAGGATACGGCATTGGTTACATGGAATGGATCATGGGACCTGGCTTCGACTCAACTCTGGCAGAGGCTTTCCGCGGTTTAGCGCACGGAACGCAGACTCCTCCAGGTTCGGAGGAGGTTCTCTATGATATAGCGGGGCCTGTGGAGGTTCCAGGATCTCGTGGTGGCTATTATCCGGGAGATCCGTCGCTCGGTATAGCAGCGGCTCGCAACCCTGGGTGGTCGCAACCGACTTATGGTAACGCTGAGGCGCGTGTGCGCAATGGCTACAGTGTAGCGCTCAGAACTGTAGAGAATAAGGGTGATGCGAAAATCCTTGCTCGCCCTACCCTGATTACATTGGATGGCTCTGAGTGTTCCTTCCTAGCGGGTGGCAAAGTGATTATGAATTTGGGTATTGGTGATACGAGCACGCCGCAGACGGAAGAGTATGGCGTGAAAATATTTTTCCGTCCCAAAATCATGCCAAACGGTCGTATCAACCTTTTTGTTACACCAAAATATACTGACACTCCGGTGGAGTTGGGCAATGCCTTCTTCATCAACTCCCGCAACACGCGTAACAATGTGGAAATTCCCAGTGGTGGCCTGCTGGTGCTGGCAGGTTTATTGGAGGTGAACCATAACTTCACCGTGAACAAATTCCCTTTTCTAGCGGATATACCGATCATAGGCAGCCTCTTTAAAAACCCTATCAGTAACAAACGCGACAAAGAGTTGCTGTTCTTTGTATTTCCTGAAATCGTGAACAATATAGAAAACTTGGTCATTAAAGACAAGTTGCCGACAGAGCTGAAAGATATGGAGAAGTTCCTCAAAGAATACAAGGTGCTCGAGCTACCTGAGCCTGCTGATGGTGCTCCTAAGGCAGAGTTGGTCAACCCACCACAGAAAGAGGAAAAGACTAAGAAAAAAGAGCCTTCCTATAAGGCGCGCTCTGCGTCTGTCTCCTCCAAAGGAGCAGTCCTGCGCAAAGGTAAGTTCACCTTAGATACAGCGTCGTCGAGTGGGACGAGTGGCGCTGACTCCTATCAGCCAACACCGAGGGCTGGTGACAGATTACCCCAGAATGCAGCTCCGAGTGCCCCAGTGACGAATGAGGAGGTCAAACCGTCGTCTGGCGAACCTGTGGTGGAGAATGAGCTTCCCCAGGAAACCGTGGCGGCCTACCATTCCGAGTAGGGACATGAACCAAGTATTACTGATCCATGAAAATGAGACGATTGCAGGCGACATACAAAGAGCGCTTGCAGGGTCGTCTCTCCAACTAGTCCAGCATGTAAGATCGCTGCACGAGGCCATGGCCTCCGTCAAATCCTCGGCGGCTTCGGTTTTCATGCTGCACGCCCGGCTACCAGACGGCAATGCCTTGAATCTGATCCCTGTGATCAGTCAGCTCAAGCTGGGTGCGGGGGTGATACTCCTGCTTGACGGCAACGAGTCACCTGAGTTCTGGCAGCAGATACTGCTTACAGGAGTGCGCGCTGTCTTGGCGCCACCCTTCACTCAAGAGAATATCAGCATGGCTGCTGCTCGCAGCATGGCTGCCTATGCGGCACCTGCCGGAGCCGCTCAAACTCCCACGGCACCAGCTCAAACCAAAGCTTTTACAGTCAGCGTGACCTCAGCCAGATCAGGCGTTGGTAACACTGTGTTGGTCGCCAATCTTGCTGCTGCCATTACCCGGTGGCAAAAGAAAGTCTGTCTGCTCGATATCACCTGCAATGCGGGTGACATCTCGATGATACTCGACGATGTGCCGCGCAACACGATAGTCAATGTGATCAATGCCGGCGGACAGATAGATCACGAATTTCTTGAGACCGTATTGGCCGTTCACCCTTTGGGTTTCCGGTATTTGGCTGCACCTTCCCAAGATTTTGACCCGGCCACTCTGACTGGTGAGATAGCGCTCGACATTATTCAAAAAGCCAAAGGCCTCGCCGAATACTGTCTGATTGATGCTGGCCGTTTGCCGAACCCGGCGGCAGCAGCAGCCCTTGCTGAAAGTGATTTAATCTTTGTTATTACCACGAGAGATGTTATCCGTCTCAGCGCCACCCAGCGTTATCTCGCCCGGCTCAGCGAGAGCAAAGTGGATCCGCAAAAAATCAAAGTCATCGTCAACAGCGCCGAAGTGGGCACGGAAATACCGGATGCGGAAGTCGAGTCTATCTTGGAGCACCCTGTTTCAGCTTATTTGCCGCATGAAGCGGGTGCCTGCACTTACTCGGTCAATACCGGCAAACCGATAGTGATCCATGACCCATCGCAAAACTTGGCGGCTGTGCTGATAAAAATGAGTGAACTCATCGTGAATCACTGGAAAATCATTGATAAAAAAACCAGCCAATCCATGGCTCCAATGAAAGCCCATTTGGCCGTGCCTTCTCGGCGGCTTACTGGCTTGCTATTTGCCGCCAAGCCCAAGGTGCAGACGCCCCGCGTGGTCTCTGCTATGCCTAACCCAGCCGGATGATGAGGTGATACTATGGGCATGACTTTTTACATTCCTGGCCAGAAGCCCCCTGGAGTGCCTGTGCCTGGTGTCCCACCTTCTTCGGCACCTGCTGCTCCAGTAAATCCGGCACCTCTGCACCCAGCCCAACAGCCCAGCAAGCCCGCCGTGCAATTTGCGGCGCCTGCAGAAGCTAAGCCTACCCCGGCAGCCCCTGCCGCACCAGAGGGAGGTCAGCATCGGCCAGTGGGAGGAGATCAGTCGCATGAGTTCTGCTTAAAATTCAAAGAAAAAGTGCTCCCACACTTGATTCAGAACCTCGATCCAAGGCTCCTAAAGCCGGGTGCTGAAGCCCCGTTGAGGGCGCGGGTGGAGGAACTGGTAGATGAGCAGCTCCGCAACGAGCAGATCCCGGTCGGACGCCAAGTGCGCCTCCGCATATTGACCGAAATTGTAGATGAAGTGGTCGGCTTCGGCCCTTTGGAAAATCTACTGCGTGACGAGGCTATTTCTGAAATCATGGTCAACGGAGCCAAGACCATTTATATCGAGCGCAAAGGAAAGATCGAACTTTCCAATGTGACCTTCTTTGATGAGCCGCATGTGCGCCGTGTGGTGGACAAGATTATAGCCCCTCTCGGACGCCGCGTGGATGAGTCGAGCCCGATGGTGGATGCCCGGCTACCCAATGGTTCACGCGTCAATGTGATCATACCACCGCTCGCGCTGAACGGATCCATCATCACGATCCGCAAATTTCGTGCAGACCCGCTGCGTGTCCACGATTTGATCAACTATAAAAGCATTTCGCCAGCGATCGCAACTTTCTTGAATGCGGCGGTCAAAGCCAAGATGAACATCCTCATTTCGGGTGGCACGGGTTCTGGCAAGACGACGATGCTGAACATTCTCTCCTCCTTCATCCCAGATGACGAACGCATCTGCACCATCGAGGATGCTGCTGAGCTGCGCCTCCAGCAGACGCATGTGGTGCGTCTGGAATCGCGTCCAGCCAACATCGAGGGCAAGGGAGAGGTGAACATACGCGACCTAGTGAAAAACTCCCTGCGTATGCGCCCAGATCGCATCGTGGTGGGTGAGTGCCGTGGTGGCGAGGCGCTGGACATGCTCCAAGCCATGAATACCGGCCATGACGGATCGCTCACCACACTCCATGCCAACACCCCGCGCGATTGCCTGAACCGCCTAGAAACACTGGTGATGATGGCTGGCATGGAGTTGCCTCAGCGAGCCATACGCGAGCAGATATCTTCGGCCATCCATTACATCGTCCAGATCAGCCGCCTCAATGATGGTTCCCGGCGCATGACCTATCTCAGCGAAGTGCAGGGTATGGAAGGCCAGACCATCATTTTGCAGGATCTCTTCAAGTTCGAGCAGACATCTGTAACTCCAGAGGGTAAAATCCGGGGCTCCATCCGTGGATGCGGTATCATGTCGAAATACATGGATAAATTCCGTTCTATGGGCGTAGGCGTCCCGCACGAACTCTTCCAGAATATCTTGGAGATATGAGCGGAATCGAGACCATCATCTTGTTTGTCGTTTTTGCTGGTGCGCTTTTTTTGGTGCTCTCGGCTCTCAACTCCCTATTTTCTCAAGAAGAGGGGAAGTTCCTCTCCCGTGTAACGAAAATAGCGCCCAAATCAGAAGCCCGGCCAGAAGAGTGGGCGGCACAGACGGCAGCCGAAACCAAAAGCCGGGACGAATGGCTGAAAAAACAGGCCTTGCAGGAGAGCTCTGAAAAAGCAGATCTGCGAGATATCATAGTTAAGTTCACGGGTGCTGGCATCATGGAAAATACCGAGCGCAAGCTCGCCCAGGCAGATGTCCCCATGCGTGCCTCCGAGTTTCTATTGCTCCAACTGGTGTTGATTCTCTGCCCGGCTCTACTTATCTACGCCATTACCAAACAGCCTCAGTATTCTATCGGTGCTATGGCAGCAGGCTGGTTTTTCCCGGGCGCATATCTCAACAAACTGACAAAAGCCCGCCTAATTAAATTCAACAACCAGCTCGCCGACTACCTAGTTCTTGTCGTCAACGCCTTGCGTGCTGGCCAAACTTTCATGCAGGGTGTTTCCCATGCGGCCAAGGAGAGCATAGACCCGATACGAACCGAATTCGGGCAACTGCTGAAAGAAACCAACTTTGGCATGCCCGTGGAGGACGCTATGAAGAATGTGCTCAAACGCGTGCCCAGTGCCGATATGGATATTGTTTGCACGGCATTCATGATACAAAAAAGTGTCGGCGGTAACTTAGCTGAAGTGCTGGACAAAGTAGCTGCCACTATCCGCGAACGCGTGCGGCTCCAAGGGCAAATCCGAGTCTTAACAACCCAAGGTGTTTTCTCTGGAACGGTAGTAGGGTTAATGCCCTTTTTTGTAGGTTTCATGATATTTCTTATAAATAGAGAGTATATTATGACATTGTTCACTACATTTTCTGGTAAGTGTTGTTTGGCAAGCGCCTTTGCTCTCTGGTTGTGCGGGTTTATCGCCATTAAAAAAATAGTAACTATCGAGTTATAGACTATGAATCTGACCATGCTGTTCATGTATGTGTGTGTAGGAGGATCTATGATCCTTTTCTACTTCGCGCTTTTCGGTGGCAGTAAGAGCCCAGTCTTTGCTGACCGCGTCAAAAAAGTAGCCTCTGCCGCGGCTTTGGACCCAGTCAAGGACGATAAAGAAAAAAGCTTTTTTGAACGAGTATTGATGCCGATGTCTGAGCGCATCGGGAAAATGGTAGGCGGGCTCACCCCCGGCAACATTACAGCTAACTCCAGCCAGCTCCTCGATGAGGCCGGAATACGGGCTTATATAACCGGTTCGCAGCTAGCTGGGTTCTGTTGGATGATGGGGATAGGGTTGCCGCTTTTCATGTTGGTGCTTTACGGAAAGTCGCCCGTGGAACCAGGGCTCAAAGTGATGGCTATCATGATATCGGCTATCATTGGTTTTCGCATGCCGCTCATCATCGTTCAGAATAGAGCTAAATCCCGTAAAAACCTAGTTCTCCGTTCCCTACCATTTGCACTCGACTTACTCTCGATCAGCGTTGAGGCAGGTATGGGTTTTGATGGTGCTATCCAGACTGTGTCCGAAAGAACCAAAGGACCTCTGGCTCAGGAAATGTCCCGCACGCTGGCGGAAGTCCGTCTGGGTCGTCCCCGTAATCAGGCTTTGCTCGATCTGGGAATCCGAACTGGTGTGGATGATCTGAGGCGTTTCACAGCCGCGGTCGCATTTGTCTCCGAATTGGGCGGTAGCCTATCGGATGTTTTGCGGGTGCAGTCCGAGGCCATGCGGATACGGCAGCGGCAGATGGCTGAGGAAAAGGCCATGAAAGCTCCTGTAAAAATGATGTTCCCTTTGATCTGCTGCATTTTGCCGGCGTTGATCATCGTGATCGCTGCCCCGGCGGCCATATCCATCTATGAAAACTTTGTAAAACGATGAAAACTAAATCCTCTTCTAGGGGGGGGCAGGCTCTTATTGAATTTGCCGTTATGATGTCTGTGCTACTGCTCATCTTCTTGGGTATCATGGAGTGGTCGAGGATGTTTTATACGAGAGAGGTTCTTGTGCATGCGGTGCGTGAAGCCGGAAGGTTTGGGCAGGTGGGTTTGACAGCGTATGATGGCACAGATTACGGTAGTCCTCAATCTGCTATAGTGCAGGTTCTTTACGACTCCTCCTGCGGATTACTTCCTTCCACGAAAGCTGCTGTGATATTTAGTAATGATACCACGACTAACGCCGACATCGGTTTGGCCAATTCAACCTTCACCATACGGGTGGAGTATCAATATGATTTCATCTCCATATTTGGTCCGTTCGTCAAAAAACTTTCAGGTGAAGATATGACCAATAGTTTTAAGATTGTTGCTAGCTCATCCTTCAAAGCGGAGAAATACAATGACGACTTCTAGCAAAAGCAAAAAGCTGTGCGCTCAGCGCCAGTGGTGCTTAGGCAGTTTTTCCGGGACTGCGCAGCGGGGTATTAACACAGTGGAGTTCGCCTTGCTCCTGCCGATATTGATGATGCTGTTGTCCATCGTGGTGGATATGGGCAGGTATGTGTCGCGCAAGCAGGAACTGATTTCATTGACCCGTGAGGCAGCCAACTTGGCGGCAAGGCAGATGGACTCCGGATCCTCGACCAACTTCCCGAATACCATGACACAAGTGGCCACCAACGCGTGGCCCATAGACTTGCTCAATGACGGACGCATGTATATGGCTCGTGTTTACCGCACCCCAACAAATGCAGTGATCCAGCAGTTCCACCAATATGGAAACTTACCAAATGCAGCGCTAGTCTTGACTGGTGGTTTCGGCGGAAACGCGACACTTCCTACGCATGTGACTATGGTCACTAACCAGACTTACTATGTCGTTGAGGCATATATTGACTTCGAGCCGGTGATGCCACTAACCGGCCCTATGTTTAACTACCTGTGGAACAACGCGAAAACAAATTACCTCTATGATATCGCTTATTTCTAACCTGACGGGAAAGCGGAAAGGTTTGTCGTCGCAGACCCTACCGCTGGTCGCTGGCAGTATTGCAACCTTGCTAGCCTTCACTGGCTTAGCCATTGATGCAGGCATGGTATTTGCCACCAAGGCAAAACTAAATAAGGCCGTGGATGCCGCTGCGCTTACGGCTACAAAAAACATATCGAAGCCTGAGTCGGAAGTGCGCCAATATGTCTATAATGCTGTGCAGGCAAACTTTCCGGGCGCAGAGATGGATGTGGATACCGACATAACCTTCGACTATGTGAGCAAGACTCCGGCAGTGCTGGTGGATGTCAAGGCGACTTACCTGCACAAAACATCGTTCATACGCATTCTGCCTGTGCCGTCGTTCAAGGAGTTTGAAGTAGAGGCTTCTGCGCAGGCCATCCGATTCCCAATTATTATGGGTATCGTTGTGGACCGTTCTGGATCGATGGACGGCAATTCCGGATCGGGCACCATCCAATCTACGATGCCAAGCTTCTTAGATAACTTTAGTGAGAGTATGGATCAGGTCGGTATATACTCGTTCTCAGCAGTGGCTTACAGGGAGTTACGCTACACTAACAGCTTTAAGGTGCCTGGCATGGCTCGCTTTGCTTCGACGGGTATCCATTATGGAGGCTACACAGGTCCTACCGATGCGTGGCGTATGTGTTTGGACGATATGGAAGAGGTTACAGGCTATAATCAAATGGGCGTGAAAAAAATCATCGTTTTTCTCACCGACGGAGTGTTTAACTCCTTCAAGACTCGCCCGGCTAATACCATGGGTGCTTTTAATGATCCACCCTCTGGAATGAGTCAGAGCACCTGGAGCAATCTTTGGTTTACCTCCTTCCCTAGCACTACCAACTACGGCACTGACACGGGTGGGCAAAGTTATGGCTCAACCAATATCACAGTGGGTTTAACCAATGCTACGAGCTATACTAGATTTACTAACCTTGATTGTGTGCTGACGAGCTATGGCTCAAAAATCATGTGGTTTCCTGCGATGGGTAATACAAATACCTATAGGTTTACCAGCCCGGTGAGCATGACCAATGTGTATGGCACAAATACAGCAGCCTATACAACTAGTAATAGTGCCTTAAACATGGGCAGTAACACTATCTTGCAGCGGGTGAACAGTAACTTTCGCTGCCAAGTCACTGGTAATACGCTGTGGAATGCCATCAACTTTGTTTCTTCGGCTGATGGCAATGTTAAAACTTTGACGAATGCAAATGTTAATGCAGTCGCCAACGATCATGTCAAACGCTATTCCAAAGCTGCTCGCAAGACTACGACCTCGGCTGATAAGGTGACTGTATTTGTCATAGGCTACACCAGTGCTGTGGAGGAAGATGTCTTGAAAGAGGTGGCTAATGTGAGTGGTAGCGCACCACCTTACGCGGCGATTGATGCGTCATCCCCTAGCGATAACATCTTTGGTTATACTTTTGCTGGCGACTCAGATGCTCTCGAAAGAACGCTCACTGCACTGGGTGTTTACTTGGCGACGCGCTTGACCAAGTAAAAACTATTCATATCGAACCATAGTGAAAACCCTGTCATTGACTCTAAAAGAGACCGGCGCTGTTCTGGCTCCAACTATCCAGTTAGCTAACAATCCGTGGACGCGTCTGAAAGGGTTGCTTGGAACCAAGTCCCTCTTGGACGGGGAGGGTCTCTGGATTATTCCTTGTAACTCGATTCACATGTTTGGCATGCGCTATGCCATTGATGCTGTTTTCATCTCCAAGGATTTGAGGGTGGTTAGCGTGGCGGCTGATTTGCAGCCAGGAAAAGCTGTGTGGCCAGTAAAAGGTGCTTGGTCGGTGATCGAGTTGCCGAGTGGGTTTGCAGCTCGTCATGGGGTAGAGAGTGGATGTGAGCTTGTTCTTGCCCCGGCTGTTTAGTGGTAGTGTTTCGGATCAGGAGCATTTTCAAATATCCATCTGGCTCGAACTAACCATGGGTTGCGGGTTCCCTCAATCGTGATTGTGCCAATAATCTCGTTTTGAAAATCGCGCACCATCAGGACTGCGAACTCATTCTGAGAGCCTGAAAAAAGTTCCAGATCGCCCGAGATGTAGTAGGGTTTCATGCCGGTCTTAGTTTTCATGCGATAGTATTCGGCTGACCGCTCATAGTGCACTGGATAGCCTGTCACGGATAATTCGGATATGCCGGTCAGAGCTATTCTTCTGCCAGCGATAAAAAGATTTTTCTTCTCACCTTTCACGCGCCAGCCACAGATGAAGTGCATGTAGTTGTCAGGTGTTCCTAGTAGCCCTTGTCTGTCTTCATCGGGTGTGGTGGAGCCGAAAAACTCAGGCGAGCCTATCCGGGCCAGCCAGTAATCCTGGTGTGATGAGGGAACCCGAATAACGGTGAACTCTCCGCCTTCGGAAACTTCAGCTAAGATGTTGAGTTGTGCTGGGTCGCGTAGCAGGGTATCGAGATGGGAACCCTTTGAGTCGAGCCACTTCTGGCAGGCGGAGACTTGGTCCATGAGTCGAGCATCGTGTTGCGGAATGCTACGCAGGGTAATGAAGCCGATGGCCATCAGAAGGAATGAGGTTATTAGGCGGAAAGCAAGTGGCTTGAGAGTCACGATTTTCATGGGGTTATTCTATTCAGTAAAAGGGCATTTGCCTAGGATAATGCTGAGAATTGAGATGGTTCACAGGCTTGACTAGGTATTGCTACGAGGTGCAGTATAGTGATATGCATGACAATCTATTTTTTATGATATTGAGAACCAATCAGCAACAAAGAGATTATTTCTCGTGGTTGGTCTTTCTAGTAGTTTTTGGGTTTTGTCTCGCAAGCCGAGTTAGTGCGAACCCTATTGGGGGCACTGTGGCAGGGGGTAGCGCTTCTATTTCAGGTGGTGCGGGGACACTCACTATTACTCAATCCTCAGACAGGGCTATTATTAATTGGCAGGGCTTTTCGATTGATGCTGGTGAGCTGACAAACTTTATTCAGCCTGGGGCTCGAAGTGCCACATTGAACCGAGTGACCGGTGGAGATCCCTCCGCGATTTACGGGACGCTGCAAGCTAACGGTCAAATTTATCTGGTGAATCCGAACGGCATTCTTGTCGGGCCATCGGGTGTGATCAATGCCCAATCGTTTATTGCCTCAACGCTCGATGTGGCAGATAGCGAATTCATGGCCGGTGGGGTCATGCGTTTTAGTGGATCATCACAGGCTAAGGTGGAAAACTTGGGCACGATCAACGCTCTGGGTGGAGATGTGTTTTTAATCGGCAAGGAAGTTGTGAATGCGGGGACGATCAACGCGCCATCAGGAACCGTGGGCTTGGCTGGTGGCACGGATGTTATCCTGACACCCGCAGGAGCCGCAGGGAGTAAGTTGGCGGTAGCTGTCAGCAGCGGAAGCGGGAGTGTGACTAATAGTGGCACGATCAACGCCGTAAATGTCGAGTTAAAGGCGGCTGGGGGTAATCCTTACGCTTTGGCTATCAATAACACTGGAGTGATCAAAGCTACTGGTGTCTCCAAGCAGGGCGGTAGAGTCTTTCTCCACGCAAACACTGGGACGGTAAGGAATACGGGAACCATCACTGCCACGGGTTCGTCAGCTCGAATTGAGATGAAAGGAAGCCGTGTTGAAAATAGCGGGAGAGTGACCGCTACTGCTTCTGGTGGCGATGCTGAGGTCATTATCTCGGGAACTGAGGCGGTAGTCAATACGGGGACTATCGAGGCGACTGCTACTGGCGGCCTGGGCCATATTTCCCTGAATAGTGATGGACTGGTGGAACTGGGTGGAACCCTCTTTGCCTCTGGGGACAAGTCTCAAATCCTGGTGAAAGGCAGCACTGTAGAGTTGATCGGGAAAGTTGCTGCCAGAGCTACGGGACAGGGGGATCGGGCTAAGATACAAGTGACAGCAGGCAGATATGGATTTCAGTATGCTGGATCTGCGATTGAGGCAGATGGGGCGATTGGTGGAGAAGTTACCCTCGAAGCAGAGGTGACGCCTGACCGGTGGAAGAATGATGAGAGTTATGCCAGACACGGATGGTTCCTGTCAGGCAGCCTATCGGCTCAGGGTCAAGCTGGGGTTGGAGGCACGATACGAGTGTTGGGTGATAAAGTGGATTTGTATGCGGCTACGCTTGATGCATCGGGTAGCGGTGGTGGTGGTGAGATATTGGTTGGCGGCAATTTCCAGGGTCTCGGTGCAGAACAGCGATCCCGTAGCACCACTGTAAATGCCTATAGCAAGTTGAGGGCAGATGCGACTGTTTCGGGCGCGGGTGGTCGGGTCATTGTCTGGTCGGATGGAACTACGCTATTTTCTGGGTCAGTCACGGGTCGTGGGCTTTTCGGTGATGGCGGTTTTGCTGAGATTTCAGGAAAAGAGACTCTCTCTTATGGCGGTGGAAGCGTAGATATGGGGAGTCTCGGTGGGGGGGCAGGCACAGTGCTGTTTGATCCAAAAAACATTATCGTGAGCGAGACTGCGGCAGGTGACTACGGTCAATTTGTGGATCCACACAAGGCGACGGGCAATTTGTTTGGGCAGCAGGTTATTGTGTTGAACTCGGGGAATGTATTGATTACAGCACCGTCCGATGACTATGGCCCAGAGAACAGGGATACTGGTGCTGTATATCTTTTCCACGGAATCACACATGCTCTTATTAGCTCTCTAAAAGGATCTACTCATAATGACCAAGTGGGTAGTGGAGGCATTACTGTGCTGAGCAACGGGAACTATGTTGTTAGTAGTCCAACTTGGGATCGCTACGAGGCTCCTAACGCGGGAGCTGTGACTTGGGGCAGCGGTTTGTCAGGGGTAAACGGATATGTTTCTCTCTCAAACAGCATGGTCGGGACATTTGCGAACGATCAGATTGGGAGTGGCGGGATAGAAGAGTTGAGCAA
>DYRQ01000037.1 GCA_020718645.1 Verrucomicrobium spinosum | reverse complement strand
GCAGCTTCCGTTCGGTCTTCAACGCGACACTGTCCACCCCCTCGCACGCAAAAATTCTGCGATGATCCTTCGCGCTTTCGCCTCCATGATTTCCTCCTGCGCAGAGGCTTCCGTCGAGTCTGTTCGTTTTTTCTTCTTAAATCGTGTGAGCATGGGGTCAACGCTTGACAATTGACAATTTTCTCCGGATGACACTCATCTGCTTCTCCAGTGCATGATCACTTTCCGCCAGCTTTTCCAATCGTCTGGCCGCATAATGAACCCCACTGCCGTCATTAAGACATAAGCCAGTCACCTTAGCTCATATCGTTCCAACGCCTCCCCCAGTGTCTTGAGGAATAATTCGTAATCCCGCGGAGTATAGAAAATCTTTTCCTCCCATTACCGCGCGCCATGATGTGATACTGCGTCCCACGGTATTCAATTCGAATCGGCCTCGCCATCAAACTCATTAATCCCAGATTATGCAATAGCACGCGATGGGTGCAGGTGCGAGGCGCAGGCTCGCCTGTTCTTATGGGTGCCGCTGTAGTAATCTACTGCAAACCCTGAGCAACCAAGCAGAGGCGCCATCATAAACAGCCGAGGCTGCCGCCTATCCGATAGGATTGAAAACTTTGCTCGTTTTGCCGCTAGATTTCGTTCACCACTTTGGTGATCTAGATTTTGCCTCGTTGTCTACTCAACTGCCTAATAAAACAAACCTTCCTCAGTTTCCCCTGTTTTCAATTGCATAATCTGGGTTGAACACAACCAACATCTCTTGTCAATTGTCAAGCGTTGACCCCGGAGCAAGAAAAAGCCCCCGCGTTTGCACACGGGGGCTCTAGTAAACTGACCAGTTCTCTCGCCCGTCTATTTGGAGAATGAGGCGATTGCTCTGGCGTGAGTTATTCTTTAGCCGTCGTCTCTACTGTTGCTTCGGCAGGTGCCTCGGCAGAAGCCGCTGAGTCGGTCCACTCGATCAATGCCATAGGTGCCGCATCTGTTTTGCGGTGTCCGAGCTTGATGATGCGAGTATAACCACCTTGGCGGTCTTTGAACAACGGTGCAATCTCAGTGAACAGTTGTTTGACCACGATCGGCTGGCGCAGCACGCTGATGGCGCGGCGGCGGGCAGCCAAGTCACCTTTTTTACCGAGCGTCACCATCTTGTCAGCCAAAGGTTTGATGGCTTTGGCTTTGGCCACGGTGGTGGTGATGCGGCGGTGTTTGATCAGGCTGGCGACCAAGTTCGACAGCATCAGGTCGCGATGCTGGGAAGTGCGCCCGAGTTTAAGGGAATTAACGCGGTGTCTCATTTTTTATTTTCCGGTGCCAGCAGCGGCTTCGGCAGGGATATCCACGAGGCCTGCCTCGAATTTCATGCCGAGACCCAACTGGAGTTGCTGGAGTTTTTCTTTGATTTCGTTGAGCGACTTCTTGCCGAAGTTGCGGTATTTGAGCATTTCCTGCTCGGTCTTCATCGCCAATTGGCCAACGGTCGTAATGTTGGCGTTGTTCAGGCAGTTGGCGGCGCGGACAGAAAGCTCGATTTCGTTCACGCTCATGGAGAGCAGTTTCTTGAGCTTGGCGTCCACTTGGTTTGGCTCTGGGCGCACCTGTTCGAATTCAACGGCTTTGTCATCGTAGTTGACAAAGATGTCGAGGTGGTGGCGCAGGATTGCCGAGGCTTGCAGGAGGGCGTCTTGGGGCGTGACGCGTCCGTCAGTCCAAATGTCGAGAATCAGCTTGTCGTAGTCGGTTTTCTGACCGACGCGAGCTGCTTCCACGGCATACTTGACTTTGCGCACTGGGGAGTAGATCGAATCAATCGGGATCTCTCCGATGGTCTGCGGGGTCTTTTTGTTTTCTTCAGCAGTGGAGAAACCGCGGCCTACGCGGACTTCCATCTCCATCTCGAATTTTTGTTTTTTGTCGAGTGTGCAGATGAGCTGCTCGGGGTTCAGGACTTCGATGCCCTGTTCGAGTTTGATGTCGCCAGCCGTGACTGCGCCTTCTTTGTTGACATTCAAGAAGAGCACTTTCACCTCGCGCTCCGCCATATTGAAGCGGATGAGTTTGAGGTTCAGAATGATGTCGGTGACATCTTCGACAACGCCGGGGATGGTGGCAAATTCGTGCAGCGCGCCTTCGAGTTTGACATTGGTGATCGCGGCGCCTTCCAAAGAGGAGAGGAGCACGCGGCGCAAGCTGTTGCCGATGGTGTGGCCGTAACCCGTTTCGAAGGGCTCAGCAATAAATTTTCCGTAATTTTCCGAAGATACCGTCTCGTCTTTCGCGAGGCGCTTCGGCATTTCGAATCTTCCGAGTCTGACTGGCATAGTTTTCTCCTTCGGCCGGGTTACCCTCCGCGTGCCCTGCCATCGGGCGGCGGTGGACCTACGGCCAATTTGTTTCGGCGTGTGGTGTGTTTTTGTAACTACTCTGCCGCAGCTCCATTCCCCACACGCCGGAGGGGTTGTTGCTGCGGCAGAAATTATTATTAGCGCGAGTAGAGCTCGACGACCACCTGATCGTTGACGACAGATTGGATGTCATCACGCGTTGGGTAGCGGCTCACGCGGCCTTTGAAGTTGTCCTTGTCCAGCTCGAGCCATGTAGGCACGGGGCTGAGCGAGGAGGCGGCTACATTACGCTCACCCATGGCCTTGGTTTTGGTGCGGGCAGCGGCGAGAGCCACCTCGTCGCCAGGGCGAACCTGGTAGGAGGCGATGGTGACGCGGCGCCCATTTACCAACACATGTCCATGGCCGACCATCTGACGGGCGTAGCGGCGGGTGTTAGCGAGGCCGAGGCGATAGACGACATTGTCGAGACGGGTCTCGAGAAGCTGGAGCATGATATCACCAGTGACGCCGCGTTTCTGGCGAGCCATTTCGAAGTAGCGCCGGAACTGGCGTTCCAGGATGCCGTAGGTGTAGCGGAGTTTCTGTTTTTCTCCGAGTGCAAATCCGTATTCGGATTGCTTGCGCGCGCGTTTTTCGCCGTGGGCGCCTGGAGGGTAATTTTTGCGCTCGAGAGCCTTGCAAGGGCCAAAGATGGGGATGCCGAATCTGCGGCTGATTCTGGAGCGGGGACCTGTATATCGTGCCATGGTATTTTCTTAGCTTCTTCCTAGTTTCGTTCGTGCCTATCGTGTCCGATCAGACGCGGCGCTGTTTGCGGGCGCGGCAACCGTTGTGCGGGACGGGCGTCTCATCGGTGATGAGCGTCACTTCCAAACCGATAGCTTGGAGCGCGCGGATCGCAGCTTCGCGACCCATGCCCGGGCCTTTGACTTTGACCTGCACCTCTTTGAGGCCGTGGCCCATCGCTTGGCGGGAGGCGTCTTGGGCGACAACTTGGGCGACATAGGCCGTGGATTTTTTCGATCCGCGGAACCCGCATTTGCCAGCCGTGGACCAGCCGATCACATTACCGCGCAAGTCGGTGATGGTCACGATGGTGTTGTTAAAGGTAGCCAGGATGTGAGCCACGCCAGTCGTGATATTTTTGTAGCCTTTAGCCTTGATGATTTTGGGCTTCTCGACGGCATTGGGGTCGAGGCTGAACTGCTCTGGCGAGGGAGCCGCCACAACATCCGCCGTCTTTTTCTCGGCAGATTTTGGCGCCTTGTCGGCAGTTTTTTTGGCTCCACCTTTGGCGGCGGGTTTAGGTGCGGATTTCTCAGACATGGTTTTTCAGTTTAATGTTTGCCGGCTTTGGCGTCTTTATTGCGCTGGACACCCACAGTCTTGCGGGGGCCTTTGCGGGTGCGGGCATTGGTGCCTGTGCGCTGCCCGCGCACGGGCAAGTTGCGACGGTGGCGGATGCCACGGTAGCAGTTAATAGCTTGGAGGCGTTTGAGGTTCGCCTGGATCTCACGACGGAGATCGCCCTCGACCACGACCTTCATCTGCGTAACGCATTGCACTATGGCATTAATCTGCGCGTCCGTGAGGTTCTTGGCTCGCACATTCGGGTCAATGCCCGTCTGTTCGAGTATCTTTGCAGTGACCGAAGGTCCGATGCCGTATATATAGGGCAGGGAGGCTTCGATGCGTTTGTCGCCGGGGATTTCAACACCCAAAATTCTTGGCATAACTTTTCAACCTTGTCGTTGTTTGTGGCGCGGATTTTTACAGATAACACGAACAACTCCGCGGCGCCTAATGACGCGGCAGTGTTCGCACAGCTTCTTCACAGATGCTCGGACTCGCATAACTTTCCTTCCTTCAAGGGGTGGAGAAAAATTCTTAACTTAGAACTTTTCTTTCCTTTTGCAACTATTTTTCTTCATTTTTTTCTGACCGCACTATCCTGCCTTTTGACAGGTCATACGGCGACATTTCCAGCACCACCCGGTCTCCTGGCTGCACCTTGGTAAAATCCAGGCGCATCCCTCCGGATGCATGCGCTATCAAACGATGCCCATTCGGCAACTCCACGCGGTAAACCGACTGTGGAAGAGCCTCTATAACGGTGCCGATTACCTCGATGCTATCGCTGCCTGGCATACCGTCAGTAGTTCTGGCTCGCCTTCCGTGACGAGCACCGTGTGTTCAAAATGGGCAGAGGGCAGACCATCGGCAGTAGCCGCGGTCCATCCGTTCCTAGCGATGACCACTTCCGGCATCCCCATGTTCACCATGGGCTCGATAGCCAGTGTCATCCCGGGTTTAAGCTTGGCTCCCTTATTAGCGGGGCCGTGATTCGGTATCTGGGGATCTTCATGGAGCTTGCGTCCCACTCCATGCCCGACAAACTCGCGCACTACCGAATAACCAAATTTCGTAACATAGTTTTCTACCGCAGCACCTATGTCCCCTACTCGACGACCGGGGCGGGCTTGTTCTACGGCAAGCTTCAAAGCCTCCTCAGTGGCGGACAGCAAGCGCTGAACCTCGGGAGAAATCATCCCCACTGGAAAACTGTAGGCCGTGTCGCCGATCCAACCGTTGACACTGACGCCGATGTCGAGCTTGACCAGATCTCCATACTGGATGCGGCGTCTGTCACCGAATCCATGCACCACTTCTTCGTTCAAGCTGATGCAGCAATTCCCGGGAAACCCGCGGTAATGCAAAAAGGCACTTTTGCCGCCTTGTTCGCGGATTAACTCACCAATCAGCCGATCCAGTTCAGCCGTAGTCATCCCGGGCTGTATCAGTGCCCCAGCTCCTTCCAGCACGCTGCGAGCGACCGAGCCGGCCACGCGCATCTGCTGAATTTCACGCTGGTTTTTTATGGGAATCATGGGGCTTCCGGAACTCGTCTTTGTTTTAAATTCTTAGCAGGCGCTCCGAGCGGCTACCTCTGCACCAACGAGGCCGCAATGAAGGCCAGCAGGAGGATTCCGATGCCCACCCAGATCCAGACGACCGAGTCTTGGCTGGCAGCGTTGCCGCTGTGTGCCGGACCTGTAGAGCGCCCACGGATGCGCCCGCGCTTCAGAAAGCCGTCGTAGTGTTTCTGGAGTAAATAAGTCTCGATCTGACGCATGGTATCGAGCATGACACCAACGGTGATCAGCAGGCTGGTGCCGCCGAAAAATGAGGCTGTCAGATAAGGTATCCCGAGCGAGCGGCTCAAGAGCTGTGGCATCACAGCCAGCACAGTCAGGAATACTGCACCTGCCAAGGTGAGGCGCGTCATCGTGAAGTCCAGAAACTCTGCTGTAGGTTGTCCCGGGCGAACCCCTGGAATGAAGCCGCCGTTTTTCTTCAAGTCATCGGCGATCTGAATGGGGTTAAACTGTGTCGCCACCCAGAAATAGCTGAAGAAAAGAATCAAGCCAGCGTAGATGATGTAATGGAGCGTGCCGCTCTCTAAGCTCGCGATGAAAGCGCGCAATCCAGGACCGGGGTGCGGCACAAAGCTGAGCAAGAAAGTCGGGAACATTAGGATGGTCTGCGCAAAGATAATGGGCATGACACCAGAGTAATTGATTTTGAGAGGCAGGTAGGAACTCTGCCCGCCATAGACTTTGCGTCCGACCACGCGCTTGGCATACTGGACAATGATTTTCCGCATGGCCTGCGTCACAGCCACAATCCCGGCTACCACCGCAAACATGAACGCCAACAATAAGACGAGTAAAAACGGGCTCACCTGTGATTCTGCGCCGGAAGAAGGCACAAATTTCTGCCACCCCTGCGCCAAGGCAGCAGGGAGGCTGGCCACGATACCAACGGTGATCACCAAAGAAGTGCCGTTGCCTATGCCGCGCTCCGTAATCTGCTCACCCAGCCACATGAGCAAAAGGGTGCCAGCCAGATTGACGATCATGACATTGAAGATGAAACCGAAGCCCGGTTCAGGCACGAGCGACATCTGGGTCGAACGCATGAGATCGCCTATACCCTGCAGGAACGGGTTGCTCTCGGGGTTCTGGAAACCCACTGCCAAGAGATAACCTTGGAACAAGCAAAGGGCGACCGTGACATAGCGCGTGTATTGGAGGATTTTCTGGCGTCCACCCTCTTCGCGAGCCATGCGTCCGAGCTGTGGCAGCACCACCGTCATGAGCTGGATCATGATGCTGGCACTGATGTATGGCATGATGCCGAGCGAGAAGATCGCGCAATTGGATAGCGCTCCACCGCTGAAGATGTTGAGCAAACCGACGATAGAACCAGCCGCCTGCACATTGACTTTTTGCTGAAAATAAAGTTCCAACAACTCGACATTAATCCCGGGGCATGGGATCACTGCACCGATACGGATAATCACGATCAAGCCCAAAGTGAAGAGAATCCTCGTCCTCACTTCGGGAATCTTTAGGCAATTGGTGAACGCCGAGAGCATGATCTGTTACCGTATCTCCGTGCTAGGAATTATTTCCCAGCCGCAGCCTTTTCGGCTTTGGTCACTTTGGGCGCTTTCTTGACGACAACCGCTTGACCGCCTGCTTTCTCGATCTTCTCGCGAGCGATGGCGCTGAAAGCGTTGGCGCTTACGGTGATCTTTTTGGTGATCTCGCCTGTGCCGAGGATTTTGACCCCGTCCCAGTTACCGTTGACCAAACCTTTGGCGCGGAGCGATTTTTCGCCGACCTCGGAACCATCCGCAAAATCGTTCAAGTCGCCGACATTGACGGGCGCATAATAAATTTTGAAGTTGGCATTGTTGAACCCGCGTTTGGGAACGCGGCGAATCAGGGGCATCTGGCCGCCTTCGAAACCGAGGCGGATGCTGCCGCCGGAGCGGGCGGATTGACCTTTGTGACCCTTGCCGCTGGTTTTACCATGGCCGGAGCTTTCGCCGCAGCCGAGTCGTTTGACACGGTGGCGTGAGCCCTCGCGGGGCTGCATGTTATGGAGTCTCATGATTAGTTATTCTCCTGTGTGACAGCGACAGGAACAACTTCCTGAGCTTTGTCTTGTTTCGGGCGGATCGCCTTGCCGCGAGCGCGGCTGATGTCGTCACTGCTGCGGAGTTGGCAGAGGGCGTCCAAAGTGGCTTTGCAGACATTGGCGGGGTTCTTGGACCCGAGGGACTTCGCCAAGATGTCGCGGACACCGGCGGCTTCCACCACGGCGCGGACACGGCCACCAGCGATAACACCTGTTCCAGGGGACGCTGGGCGGAGCAACACGCGACCGCCGCAATGTTCACCGAAAACCTCGTGCGGGATGGTGGCATCTTTGAGAACCACTGCGACCATGTTTTTGCGGGCAGCTTCGCCGCCCTTGCGGATGGCTTCGCTCACTTCTTTCGCCTTACCGAAACCGAGACCGACACGGCCATGTTTATCGCCCATGACCACCAGAGCACTGAAGCTGAAGCGGCGACCGCCTTTGACAACTTTGGCGCAGCGGTTGATGAAAACAACCTTCTCGACCAAGTCACTTTTGGACTTGTCACCGCGAGAGTCATCGCCATCGGAACGCGAAGGACGCGAACCACGGCGGGATCTCTGATCGGGGCCGCCAGCGGTGGCGGGTTTATTGGAATCTTTTTCTTTTTCAGCCATAACGATCCTCAGAATGCCAGACCAGCCTCACGGGCCGCATCAGCAAGGGCTTTGACCTTACCATGATAGCGGAAACCGCCTCGGTCAAATACGACCTGGGTGATATTTTTAGTTTTTGCGCGCTCGGCGATGAGTTTACCAACCACGGTAGCCGTGGGGATATTGGCTCCGGCTTTCGGGAGCGAGCGCAGCTCCTTCTCGGTGGTGGAGACGGCAGCGATGGTGACACCCTGCTCGTCGTCAATGACTTGGGCGCGGATGTGCGAGCCGGAAAAATTGACGCTGAGGCGCGGGCGCTCGGCGGTGCCTTGCACCTTATTGCGGATGCGCGTGTGCAGTCTGCGTCGGACGGTGTTTCTGTTATACTGTGCCATAGGATTTCCGTGTTACTTGCTCTGGGCAGTTTTGCCTTCCTTGCGGATGATGTGTTCGCCAGCGTAGCGGACACCTTTGCCTTTGTAGGGCTCGGGCGGGTAATAGGCGCGCACATCGGCGGCGACGGCACCGACTTTTTGTTTGTCGGCACCTTCAATGAGAATGACTGTTCCCTCGTTTACTTTCTTGCCCTGAGGATCCGAGATCGTGACCGTGATGCCCTCGGGCACCGGGTAAAGGATGGGATGGGAGAAGCCGAGGCTGAGGTTGAGGTTTTTGCCTTGGAGCGAAGCCTTGAAACCGACGCCTTGAATTTCGAGTTTTTTCTCGAAACCTTTGCTGGTTCCCGTGACCATGTTATTGACCAAGGCGCGGGAGAGACCGTGCAAAGCCTTCGACTGGCGGGTCTCGTCGGCGCGTTCAAAGAGAACCTCTTTGCCGTCCATACGAGCCTTGATAGCCGCGTGCAACTCGATCTGGAGTTTGCCTTTGGGTCCTTCGACTTTTACCTGCTGGCCGGCAATGGCGATTTTGACGCCATCGGGCACAACTACTGGTTTATTTCCAATTCGTGACATGGTATTTTTCCTCTTACCAAATGAAGCAAAGCAACTCGCCGCCTAGGTTCAATTTGCGAGCCTCGTGGCCTGCATAAATACCTTTGGAGGTCGAGACAATGGCGACGCCGAGACCGCCGAGGACGCGGGGTATATCCTGCGATCCGACATAGGTGCGACGGCCGACTAGGCTGATGCGCTTGATGCCGCGGATAGCTCCACCTTTGCCTTCGCGGGTGACTTTCATCGTAACGCGCAGCGTTTTTTTGTTTTTATCTTGGAGGACATCCACCTCTTTGATGTAGCCTTCTTTTTTGAAAACGGCGGCGATGTCCTTCTTGATGTTGGAATAGGGCGTGAGGACTTCAGCCTTGTTGGCCCGAGCCGCGTTGCGGAGCTGGGTCAGAAAATCTGCGATAGGGTCTGTAACCATAGTATATGTCTCTTCTCTCAGTCTTACCAGCTAGCCTTGACAACGCCAGGCAGCTCACCACGAAGGGCGCGCTCACGGAATTCTAGGCGGCTCAAGCCGAACCGGCGCATGTAGGAGCGGCGGCGGCCAGATACTTTGCACCGATTGTAGGCGCGGGATTTAAATTTTGGGTTGCGCTTCTGTTTTACGATCCAGCTTTTCTTTGCCATATCTCGTTTCCTTTATTCTCGGCTCAGCTCTGAGCAGGTGCATTGACAGCCTTGCGGCCTGCGAATGGCATGCCCATGAGGGCGAGCAGCTCTCTCGCACCGTCGTTGTCTTTAGACGATGTGCAGATGGTCACATCAAAACCGATCTGTCTTTTGACTTTTTCCAATTCGACTTCAGGGAAAATAGTTTGTTCCTTGATGCCTAGGGTGTAATTGCCGCAACCGTCAAAGGCTTTGGGGCTCACGCCACGAAAGTCACGGATGGTGGGCAGGGCAATACGGATGAGCCTCTCGAGGAACTCATACATCGCACGGCCACGGAGAGTGACTTTGACGCCAATCTCCTGATTTTCGCGGAGTTTAAAATTGGCGATGCTCGTCTTGGCCTTGGTCTTGATTGGACGCTGGCCGGTGATGAGCTGCATATCGTGAAGGGCGTCTTCCAAGGCCACCTTGACATCTTGGGAAGAACCAACGCAGCAGTTCACCACGACCTTTTGAACCTTAGGCACTTGGTGCGGGTTTTTGACCCCGAGCTTCTCTTTAAGCGCGGGGAAAACGCGCTCGCGATATTCGCGCAGCAGTGTGGGCATTTCAGATTTCATAAGCTTCAGGCGGATTGTTTGGCTTGGCGGCGCGAATCGTATTCGCTGGCCAGCATCACATTAGAGAGGTGTATGGTGCCTTCGCGCTCGATCAGTCCACCTTCAGGGTGAGCCTGCGATTTGCGGACGGCTTTTTTGATCATTTGGAGACCTTCGATACGGACACGGGATTTGGTGCCTAGGATTTCGAGGATCTTGCCGCGCTGTCCGCGGCTGGAGCCAGAGATCACGACGACTTCGTCGCCTTTTTTGACATGAATTTTAGTCATGGTTCAGAGCACCTCCGGGGCGAGGGAAATGATTTTCATGAAGTTCTTTTCGCGCAACTCGCGGGCCACTGGGCCGAAGATGCGAGTGCCGCGAGGGTTGTTATCTTTATCAATGATGACGATAGCGTTGGAGTCAAACCTGAGCACGCTGCCATCGGGACGGCGGAGCGGGTGCCTCGTGCGGACGACCACGGCGTTCACTACATCGGATTTTTTGACGGTGCCATCGGGGGCGGCCTCTTTAACATGGACCTTGACGATGTCACCGACATGCGCAATGAGCGTTTTTTTGCCCAGCACGCCGATCATCATGGCCATGCGTGCGCCTGTGTTGTCGGCCACATCCAGTCTGCTGCGAATTTGTATCATATTCTTGTCTCCGTAGCCTAGCTTTGCAGCCAGACCTCTTGGTCAAACTCCGAGCACCTCCACGAGTTCCCAGCGCTTGCTACGGCTCATGGGTCTCGTCTCACGGATCAGCACGCGGTCGCCAATCTTGGCTTGTCGCTGCTCGTCGTGGGCGTAAAATTTCTGCGTCACTCGGACGATCTTGCGGAACTGGGGGTGTGGGACTCGGCGCTCGACTTCGACGACAATCGTCTTAGTCATTTTGTCCGACACCACGACGCCTACGCGCTCTTTGCGGTTGGCGACCCGTTCATGGACCACAGTCTGGCTGTTTTGTTCGTTCATGGTCGTTGTCTTCGTTGGCCGAGCCGGAGGTTATGGCCTCTGGCCTGGCGGATTAATTAAGCGGATTTCTTCTCCTTTTTGGACGCGGGTGCCTTGGGGGCAGGGATCTTGATACCTTTGGTGCGCTCGCTCAGCACGGTCTCAAGTTTAGCCACATCCTTGCGGAGGGTGTTGAGACGGCTGGGTTTTTCGAGCTGTCCGATGGTCTGCTGGAGGCGCAGGTTAAAAAGCTCCTTGCGGATCTCGCCTTTTTTCTCGGCGATCTCTTTGTCGGTCAGGCTTCTGATCTCGGTAATTTTCATGTCTTATGTCTCCCTGGGCAATCAGGCGGCGTGGCGCATCACAAAGCGGGTGCGGATGGGCAGTTTATTGGCGGCCAAGCGGAGCGATTCGCGGGCAACGGCTTCGTTGACACCATCGAGTTCGAACAGCATGTTGCCTGGACGAATCACAGCTACCCAGTATTCGGGCGAGCCTTTGCCTTTACCCATTCGGGTTTCAGGCGGGCGGGCGGTTACGGGTTTATCGGGGAAAATACGGATCCAGAGTTTGCCTTTGCGTTTCATGTTGCGGGTGAGCGCAACGCGGGCGGCTTCAATCTGGGTATTGGTCATCCAGCAGCGATCGAGCGCTTGGAGGCCG
The DNA here is from genome assembly GCA_020718645.1 of Verrucomicrobium spinosum. Lineage (GTDB taxonomy): Bacteria > Verrucomicrobiota > Verrucomicrobiia > JADLBR01 > JAIBCM01 > DYRQ01. The sequence continues at coordinate 10,829 of DYRQ01000037.1, read as the reverse complement.
AATTCACCGAAAGCCAGCGAGGTGTTACTGGAGGGGAAACCCTTGCGGGATCCACGCTGTTGCTTGCGGTATTTGACTCTTTTGGGTAGCAGTGCCATGGCTTTAAAAATTCCTTAGGAAGCGCGGAAGTTCGGTGCTTCCTCTTTTTTGCAGATCCAGCATTTGATTCCGATCTTGCCAGCCGTCGTGTTGGCCTCGGCAAAACCGTAGTCAATGTTCGCACGAAGGGTGTGCAGAGGCACTTTGCCTTCGTGGTAAGATTCCGTGCGGGCGATTTCAGCACCGCCGAGGCGGCCTGAGCAGCGGACTTTGATGCCTTCAGCACCGAAATCCATCGCGGTTTGCACGGTTTTCTTCATGGCGCGGCGGAACGAGATACGACGCTCAAGCTGGAGGGCGATATTCTCGGCCACGAGCTGGGCTTCGAGTTCAGGGGTGCGGATTTCTTTAACATCCACAGCCACCTCTTTCGAGGCCGTGATCGCAGCGACTTCTTTTTTCAAATTCTCGAGGTCGGTTCCTTTTTTACCGATGATGATGCCAGGGCGCGCGGTGAAGATATTCACGCGGATACGGTTGGTGGCACGCTCGATAACGATCTTGCTCACGGCGGCGCTCATCAGCTTCTTCTTCAAGAAGCCACGGATGGCGAAATCCTCGTGGAGGAAGTTCAGGTAGTCTTTTTTGTTGGCATACCAGATCGAACGCCAATTTTTATTGACGGCGATACGCAGGCCTATCGGATTAACTTTCTGTCCCATGACTTATTCCTTATCCTCTTTCTGGGGTGCTTTCTTCTCGGCGCGCTTGAGTTTAGCTTCAGCGGCTTCAGCAACCTTGGTCGGCACCTGATCGCTCACAATGATACGAATGTGGCTCGTGCGCTTGCGGATGGGCCCAGCGCTACCACGCGCTTTAGGCTGGAAGCGTTTCAGGGTGGGGCCTTCGCCCACAACAGCCTCCTTGACCCAGAGATTTCCGGGGTTCAGGTTGTTGTTGTTTTCCGCATTGGCGATCGCCGACTTGAGCGTTTTGCTCACGAGGGCAGCCGCCTTTTTAGGCGAAAACTTCAGGATATCCAAGGCTTCGCCAGCTTGGCGGCCTTGGATCTCACGAGTCACCTCCCTCGCCTTAAAGGCGGAGATGCGCACATACTTCGTTATAGATTTCACTTCCATACTGTCTGTTCTGTTATGCCGCTCTGCGGCGTTCCTTTTCTCAAAAATTTACTTACCAAAAAAACTACTGACCATGCGGTGCCCGGTGCTTACTTGGCAGTCTTGATCTTCGCCCTGTCTCCAGTGCGAACTTGATCCTTTGCCACCTCACTGCTGAGGAATGCTCCCGTGACTCGATCTCTGACATCTACAGCTTTTGCTTCGGCAACCAAGGCACCTTGCCTCGATATTTCCAAAGTCATTCCTGGCTTGATCCCCTGTTTCCAACCGACATCAACGATTATCAGGTGCGTTGCAGTATTTACTTCAAGCACTTTACCGTTGAGCCAGTCTGAATCAGCTTTTCGCTCTCGCTCACCGACCGCTGCAATTTTCTTTTGCATTTCCGCCGCAAACTCATCGTAAGGAGTTCTTGGCAGCCCTGCATCTTCTAACTGCACTGTCACATAAGCTATGAAGTGAATGAACTGTTCGCAGATTTGCAGTAGCTTCTGGTTTTTTTCTTCCAGTAACGCTACGCCGCGAACCGCCTTCAGGAGTTTGTTCTGAAGACTTTTTTCATCACCCAACAGAGCCTCAATCCCGAGTGCTGCATCCCGCTCTTCGCGAGCTGCCTTATCTGCGGCGAGCTTCCGATTAGTTTCGTTAGCTTCCGCAAGTCTCACTTCGAGAGCTTCGATCTGTCTTTGTTTGAAGGCAACTAGCCTTCTGGCTTCAGCTTCGCTGGGCGAGATAAATTTCTCCTCACCAGCGCGGCTGTCCGCTTGGTTTGGCCTACCCGCATTTTCTGCTGGCAGGCCATTCAAAGAACAAACGGTCATCAGGACCGTCGCCGCTATTTTTCCATGTGCGGCGGACATGGTATGCTTTCTTGACCCGACGCTTTTCATACCGTGCGGCGGGTAGGGTTAGCTTACTTGGCAACCTTCTCGGTATGCGCGCCGTGTCTCTTAAAGGTGCGCGTGGGCGAAAACTCACCCAACCGATGGCCTACCATATTCTCGGTCACGAAGACCGAGAGAAAGTTTTTGCCGTTGTGAACCAAGAAAGTGTGACCCACGAAATCGGGGGTGATCATGGATCGGCGCGACCAAGTTTTGATCGGCTTTTTAGCGTTGGTGGAGTTCATCTTCTCGATTTTTTCGATCAGATGGTCGGCCACAAACGGACCTTTTTTCAACGAGCGTCCCATAAATTATTTTTTCCTCCGCTGCACAATGAACTTGTTAGTCGGTTTGCTCTTGGTGCGAGTCTTCAGACCGCGGGCGAGCTGGCCCCAAGGAGAGGTCAAGTGCTGCCAACCGCCACCACCTTTACTCTTGCCTTGACCACCACCGTTCGGGTGATCAATCGGGTTCATCACCATACCGCGAACGGTAGGACGGATACCCAGCCAACGGGAGCGACCAGCTTTACCAATATTGGTGTTTTCGTGGTCGGTGTTGCCGACTTGACCGATAGTGGCAAAGCAATTTTCGTGAACTTTGCGAATTTCCGAAGAGGGCATGCGGAGTTGCGCATAGCCGGAATCCACCGACATCAGCACCACACCAGCGCCAGCGCTGCGGGCAATCTGCGCACCGCGACCTGGCTGGATTTCGACACTGTGAATAGTCATGCCCAGAGGGATGTTTTTCAGAGGCATCGCGCAGCCGACTTTAGGCTCCACCTTTTCGCCGGCCACCACCTTGTCGCCGACCGAGAGGCCGACTGGTGCCAAGATATAAGCCTTGTCGCCGTCTTCGTATTTCAAAAGAGCGAGGCGCGCTGTGCGATTCGGATCATACTCGATAGCCTCAACAATGGCGGGCATATCGCGTTTGATGCGCCGGAAATCAATTTTCCTGTAGCGGCGCTTGTGACCACCGCCGATGTGGCGGGTGGTGATGCGACCGTAGCAGTTGCGACCGCCAGTGCGTTTGCGCGGCTCAGTCAGCGACTTCTCTGGTTTGCTTTTCGTGATCTCCGCGAAATCAGGGCGCTGTGTAAAGCGCAGCGTTGGCGTGATCGGTTTGAATGTTTTAACACCCATGATAATTACCTCAATAATCCAGGCTCAAGCCGCTCAAGTGAGCGAGATCTTCTCGCCCTCTTTCAGTTTGACGATCGCCTTTTTCCAATCGGGCTTTTTGCCGTAATCGGCGCGGCGTTCGCGCTTTTTCTTGCCGAGAACCTGCATGGTGTTCACATCCTCGACTTTTTTGTTGAAAATTTTCTCCACCGCATACTTGATTTCGATCTTGGTGGCGCTGCGATCAACGACAAAGACATACTGGTTGTCCGTCTCGCTGAGCAGGGCCGCCTTTTCTGTCAGGCGGATGTTCTTGATGATGGAGTATGGGTCTCTCATGAGTTTTTCACTTTCGTCTGCAGGCGAGTTCCGATGATCTCGAGCGCCTGGGGAGTGACATAGAGTTTAGAATAGCGGAGGACATGCTCGGCGTTAAGCTCAGCGGCGCGGACTGTGGCCACATAAGGAACATTATCCGAAGCACGCAGCAGGGTTTCCGTGTGCTCTGCATTGACTAGGAGCGCTGTTTTTTGAGCAAAATCATTGGCTTTCAACCATGCTACAAAATCCTTGGTTTTGCCCGTGGGTATGTCCATGGATTCTACGAGAATGACATCACCTGATTTGACGCGCTCAGAAAAAGCTTTTTTCAAAGCTAGCTGGCGGACTTTCTTGGGAGTTACTTTCGAATAATCGCGGGGTTTGGGTCCGAAGACCACACCGCCACCACGCCAGATTGGGGATGCGGCATAACCTGCGCGGGCACGGCCTGTGCCCTTCTGACGCCACGGCTTAGAACCAGACTTTTGGACATCGCCCTTGGTCTTGGTGCAGTGGGTGCCAGCGCGGCGGTTAGCCCGCAGAGCGACCACGGTTTCGTGGACGGCTTGTGTGCCTTTCCTGTTGGAAATCAAATCCACTTTGAGCGCCTTGGAGGCCTCGTCGAATGATAGTGTTTTGGCTGCCATAACTGGTTATTTCTTGGCCGCAACAGCGGCTTTCTTCTTCTTGGCGGTGCGCACTAGAACAATGGAACCGCGTGAACCGGGGATAGCGCCCGTGATGACGAGCACGCCATCTTCAGGGCGAACCTGTAGAATACGCAGGTTTTGGATAGTCTTGCGTTCGCAGCCGAGGTGACCGGGCATGCTTTGGTTTTTCCAGATGCGACCAGGAGTAGAACGCATACCGATAGCGCCTGGGCGACGGTGCATCATTGAACCGTGCGACTCGGGCTGACCTTGAGCGTTGTGTTTTTTCACAATACCAGCAAAGCCTTTACCCTTGCTGACGCCGATGACATCTACAAATTGGCCAACTTCAAAAGATGTCAGCTCGACAGGGGCGCCGGGCTGAACTCCTTCGAATTCACCACGGAATTCGCGAAGCTCGCGTTTGGGCGATACACCAGCTTTTTTCTGGTGGCCAAGCACAGGCTTGGAGAGCCGCGACTCTTTTTGGTCGAGATAACCGAGCTGGACGGCACAATAGCCCTCCTTCTCTTGAGTTTTCACTTGGACAACCACATTGCCACCCACATGAATGACAGTGGCAGGGTGCATGACACCTTTGTCGTCATAGACACGGGTCATGCCCAATTTAGTTCCTATAAATCCTATAGCCATACGAGTAATCAGATTTTGATGGTGATATCCACGCCTGCAGGCAGGTTGAGCTTCTTCAGCTCGTCAATTGTTTTTGCGGTGGGATCCACGATGTCAAGCATGCGCTTGTGAGTGCGAATCTCAAATTGGTCCATGCTCTTCTTGTCCACATGCGGCGAGCGGTGAACGCAGTAGCGTTCCAGCTTGGTGGGAAGGGGCACAGGGCCTGAGACTTTAGCGCCAGTGCGCTTAGCCGTATCAACGATCTCGCGGGTCGAGTGGTCGAGGATGCGGTAGTCGAAGGCTTTCAAACGAATGCGAACACGCTGTCCGGTCATATCTTTCTCCTAAAACTTCTTTCTAACAAACCTTATTTTTTCTGATCCAATATCGCAGCAAGCACTGACGCTGGGACTTGCTCAAAGTGTGAGGGCTCCATGGAGTAGGCCGCACGACCTTTTGACATTGAGCGAATGGATGTCGCGTAACCAAACATTTCCGACAAAGGAACTTCAGCGTGAACCAAAGAGGCTCCCTGCTTGTTCTCGATGTTCATGATCTTGCCGCGGCGACGGTTGAGATCTCCCATGATGTCACCCTGGAATTCATCGGGGGTAACAGCTTCCACTTTCATCATGGGTTCCAAGAGAATTGGCTTGGCTTTTTGCAGCGCGTCTTTCACTGCAAAAATAGCGGCCATCTTAAATGCAAGCTCGTTGGAATCCACATCATGGTAGCTACCATCCAAGATATCAAAGTGGGCATCTATGAAGCGATAGCCGGCTACCACACCGTTGAGACAGGCTTCTTCGATGCCCTTTTTGATGGCTGGGATGAATTCCTTAGGAATGTTACCACCAACAACTTTATTCTCAATCTCGATGCCTTTACCGCGTTCGAGAGGTGTCGCCCTCAGGATGACATGGCCATATTGACCGCGTCCACCCGACTGCTTGACCAACTTACCCTCACCACCAGCGGGTTGCAAAATAGTTTCGCGGTAGGCGATCTGGGGAGCACCAGCATTGGATTCAACACTGAATTCGCGTTTGAGACGGTCACGGATAATATCCAGATGGAGTTCACCCATGCCTGCCAGAATGGTTTGACCCGTTTCTTCGTTGGTGACCACGGTCAGGGTGGGATCCTCAGCAGCCAAACGGCTGAGTGCCTCGCCCATTTTCTCGCGGTCTCCCTTAGTTTTAGGTTCCACCGCCATGCTGATCACAGGCTCAGGGAACGAGGGGGGCTCGAGCAATATGGAGAAATCTTCGTCCGCCCATGTATCGCCAGTGCGGACATCTTTGATGCCGACAGTGGCGGCGATGTCACCAGCAAACACCTCATCAATATCCTCGCGCTTATCAGCTTGGATCTGAATGATTCGGCTCACGCGCTCGCGCTTGTTGGTGCGAGGATTGTAAATTGTATCACCTTTTTTCAGGTTACCGCCGTAAACACGGAAGAAAATGAGTTTGCCGACAAAGGGATCTGTCCAGAGTTTGAATGCTAGACCACAGAACTTCTCGCTATCATCAGGGCTCACCGAAACTTTGATGGTGCTATCATCGGGATCCTGACCCACCGCTGCGGGGATGTCGAGAGGGCTTGGCAGGTAATCAATCACCGCGTCCACCAAGAACTGGACACCTTTGTTTTTGAAGGCACTACCACCGACAACCGGCACTAGTTTATTTGCGATGGTGGCGCGACGAACAGCCGCTTTGATCTGGGGGATCGTGGGCTCTTTTTCCTCGATGAATAGCTCACCGATCTCGTCGTCCACATTTGCCAAAGCCTCGACTAAGTCTGTGCGAGCTTTTTGAGCTAGAGCCATCTGGTCAGCGTCCAGCTCAACGATCTGGTAGGTCGAGCCCACTTTATCTTTGTCGCTGTAGATGACGCCTTTGAGGTTCACCACATCAATCTGGCCTTTGAGTTGATCCTCGGCGCCCATGGGAATCAGGATGGGCCACACATTCGCGCTGAGTTTTTCGCGCATGCTTTTGACAGCAGCCTCGAAATTCGCGCCTGTGCGATCCATTTTATTCACGAAAGCGATGCGGGGAACATTGTATTTGGTAGCCTGACGCCAGACGGTTTCTGACTGGGGTTGGACGCCGGCCACACCGCAGAACACAGCAATAGCACCATCGAGCACGCGGAGCGAACGCTCCACCTCTGCGGTGAAGTCCACATGGCCTGGCGTATCAATAATATTGACACGCATCTTGATGCCATCGAATGCTTTGTAGATACCCTCGTCACTGCGCTGTCCCCAGAAACAAGTGGTGGCAGCGGAGGTGATCGTGATGCCGCGCTCGCGCTCTTGCTCCATCCAGTCGGTCACGGTGGTGCCTTCGTGCACCTCACCGATTTTGTGAATCATGCCAGTGTAGAACAGCACGCGCTCAGTGAGCGTGGTTTTGCCGGCGTCAATATGGGCGCAGATACCGATATTACGGGTGCGCTCCAGCGTGTAGGGACGCCTGGGCGAGTTAGGGTTGGCAGATTTTTCTGGAGCGCTCATGGAATTAGTTTTGTGAAATGGAGATACTTGTTCTCTTACCAGCGGAAGTGGGCAAACGCCTTGTTAGCCTGAGCCATCTTATGAACATCATCACGCTTCTTGACTGCACCACCTTGACCGGCAGCTGCATCTTTGAGTTCATTGGCCAGAGCTTTGCTCAGAGCAACACCTTTGCGCTTCTGGGCAAAAGAGACGAGCCAGCGGATAGCGAGGGAAACCGCACGCTCCAGGGGCACTTCGGTCGGCACTTGGTAGGTGGCACCACCAACGCGGCGAGCTTTTACCTCGACACGAGGGCGAGCCATATCAATAGCTTTGTGAATGGTCTCGAGGGGAGTCACAGCAGCGGACTCACGGCCTTCGTTGACGATATCAATCGCCTTGTAAACAATGCGTTCAGCGAGGGCTCGTTTGCCCTCTAGCATCACAGTGGTGATCAGACGACCGACGACCACATCCCCATATCTTTGATCGGGGAGGACGACGCGTTTTTCAGCTTTTCTACGACGAGCCATGACAGGTTATTTCTTCTTGGCAACAGCACCAGCGGCGCCAGCCTTGGGTTTCTTCACTCCGTATTTACTACGGGAGACATTACGGTTGAGTTTATTGGTATTGCTGGGGCCAACTGCACCGAGGGCATCCAGCGTGCCACGAACGATGTGATAGCGAACACCGGGCAAATCTTTGACACGACCACCACGCACCAACACGATTGAGTGCTCTTGCAGGTTATGGCCTTCACCCGGGATGTAGGCGATGACTTCCATACCGTTTGTCAGACGCACCTTGGCGACTTTGCGCATAGCGGAGTTGGGCTTTTTCGGTGTGCGGGTCATAACCTGCACACAGACACCCCGACGAAACGGGGCGGACTTCAACGCCGGCGACTTGCTCTTGTAGATCACACTCTGGCGACCTTTACGAACCAACTGGTTTATCGTGGGCACAAATTTTCTTTCCAAAAAATCTAGTTTACTTTTCTGGGCTTACCCCCGTTTCACCGAGGGAAAACCACCTAACCTAAGGCCAGCGACACTTGCCCTGAACCCATACGAAAGGGACGCGCAATATATTGAAGCAGGAAACCATGACAAGAAAAATCGCAAGAAAAGCGCAAATATTTTTTTGGGGGCGAGTTTCCGCCCTCTAGTTCCCCCACCTCCTGCGCACGAGGCGCTGGGCGCGCGGCACCCCGCACGCATTGCGTCCCGGGTTCTGGGGGCTGGGCTCCTCTGAGGGTGCTAGGGTTGGCTCAGCGTGTAATCCACCATCGCCAGCAGCGGTTGCCCGCTCTCAGTCATAAAGAGTTCGCCCACCACCTCGAGCTGTCGAGTGCCGTTCTGAGGCTGCTTCTTGAGCGCCTCCAATTTCTCCCGCACAAATTTTCTCGTGAGCGCCAACTCATCCACGGCATCAAACACGACAATCATCCTCTGCCCGCTATCCATGACCTCGAAAGCGCGTTCCTCTTTTCCCTCGTAAATATGCCCGAGCACGCCGCTGATTCGTATCAGTCCACTCCCGTGTTTCTGTGGTTCGCGACGCAGCTTCTCGACACTGAGAAGCGGGAACTGGGACCATATTTCTTTCCACGCGTCGAACGAGGCGTCGGGTCGCACATCCGGGAGATTGTTGTGTGTGACTGCTTCCGCCGCCTGTTTTTCTGTTTCCACCGCCTTCAGCGTAGACGGGTCTATGCCCCACCCGAGGAGAAATAGGGTGGAGAGTTTGGTGGCTTTCACGGACATGACCCCATCGTTGTGAATGATGGCCACACGACCTGATGCGGTGGCGCGCACCTTGTAGATCCCTGTGAGAAACTGCCCTTCCACCACGGCGTTGGTGGCTCGCTCCACGGGTTTGGCAGCCACCGGCTCAGCCAGCGCCGTGCCACCATACAGGAAGGCGACCGCTAAGCAGCACACGACGCAGAGGCATTGCAGCATGCCTCGAACTGTGGCAGGATTACCACCCGATACAACTGGAAAACCATGCACACCCCCCATCCACGCCCCCTAGATCTCCTCGCTCGCGAGCTTGCCATCCTCGACACTACCACCAGTCTTCTCCACTGGGATGCCGAGACCGGCATGCCACCACGCGCCAGCGCTTGGCGAGCTGAGCAGACGGCTTATCTTGCCTCGAAATCACATCATTTGCTCACTCGCACCGAGGTGGATCAGTGGATTCGTGAGGCCATGGACGAGTGCGACCCTTCTGACTTACACTCACTTTCCAACCTCAGGCTTTGGCGTCGCCAGCATGATCAAGCCTCCAAACTCCCAGCAGAGTTTGTAGAAACTTGGGAAAAAACCACCAGCCTCGCTCGCGACCAATGGGTAGCCGCCCGTGCGTCCTCCTCCTTTTCTACTTTTGAACCCTGGCTGACCAAACTCATCTCGCTCGCCCGTGATAAAGCGCGTTACCTCTGCGATGGCGGCGCCACTTATGATGTCTGGCTCGACCTGCACGATCCTGGAGTCACCTGCCAGGATGTCCGGGATTGCTTCGGTTCTCTAGTCCCCGAACTCCGCACCCTCCTCTCTCCCGCCATGGCCACCACACGCGGCCCGGATTTGCTCTCAGAAAAACACCCCTACCCACAGGAATCCCAAGTAAAGTTGAACCGCGCCGTCCTAGACTTGATCGGGTTCGACTGGGAAGAGGGTGCGCTCGCGCTCAGTGCCCATCCCTTTTCCACTACGCTGGGCCCCTGCGATTCCCGTATCACCACCCGCTACACCGAGGACTCTTTCCTGGGCTCCCTCTACGGCACACTCCACGAAGGAGGCCATGCCCTCTACTCGCAGGGATTACCAAAAAATCTCCATGCCGACCCTGTAGGACAAGCCGTGTCCTACACCCTCCACGAATCCCAATCCCGACTCTGGGAAAACATCGTGGGACGATCCCAACTCTTTGCCCCAACACTGACCTCTCTGATCGCGTCCCATTTCCCGCAGCTCGCCGATCTCTCGCCCTCGGACTACTGGCGCGCCTGCAATAAAGTCGAACCCTCCCATATCCGCACCGAAGCGGACGAAGTCACCTACAACCTCCACATTGCACTCCGCTTCGAGATCGAAGCCGCCCTTTTCGATGGCACTCTGGAGGCTGCGGGTATCCCCACTTTCTGGAACGAGTTGTCCGAAAAGTTTCTCGGCATCCGCCCACCCGACGACGCCAATGGCTGCCTCCAAGACATCCACTGGTCAGCAGGCCTCTTCGGCTACTTCCCCTCCTACACTTTAGGCAACCTCGCCTCCGCCCAGATCTACCAAGCAGCTACAGCCGCCAACCCAACTCTCGAGCCAGCACTCGCCGACGGCAACTGCCTGCCCCTACTACGCTGGCTTCAAGACCATATCCACTCCCACGCCTCCCTCTACCCCCCACAGGAACTCCTACTGCACACCACCGGTGCCCGTCTCCACTCAGCCCCTTTCCTACTGTATTTGAAAAAAAAATTCCTATAAACCCAGATTTTGCATTAGGAAGGGCTG
>DYRQ01000036.1 GCA_020718645.1 Verrucomicrobium spinosum | reverse complement strand
TTCTCACGCGGAGGGGGAGTTTTTGACAGGATGAACAGGATTTTCAGGAGGGGGGGGGAACGGGGGCAAGATGCCCCCGCTCCGTTCTTTCCGTGAGACCCGCTTGCCAATTTGCGTTGTCGCTTGGGAGGGTTCGTGTAGTTTGTTTTTATGAAGCCTGCTACTTTTGCTTTGGTGATTGCCGCTGTGCTCGGCTGGTCGGCAGGCGTGTATTTTTTTGTCGCAGGGAGAAGCCACCAACACCAGGCGCGTGTTTTGCAGGAGGATCTCCAAAAAACTTCAGATCAAAATGGTTTGCTGAGCGAGCAGCTCGACAAGCTGCAAGAAGATCTGGATGCGGCTAAGGCTGTGCTGGGTGAGAAAGAGTTGGAGTTACTGAAACTGCGCGAGCCCCAGCAATAAGTGCTTTATCTGGCTCGGGGTTATTCGTGCCTGGTGGCAAGAATTATTTCTTGGCGTCCACGACTATAAATTTTCCGCTGTTGCGTTTGGCTAGGGTCTGGAGCATTTCTTTTTCCTCGGATTTTTCTTGGCCAGTCAGGTAGTAGATCACATGGAGGCGGGCTTCTTGGACGAGCTTCTTCTGCAAGCCTGCGACGAGTTGGTGTATCTCGTTGGCGGGGATGTTGCTGAGGCCACTGCCACCGCCGTCGGCTCGTGTGGCGTTGCCATCGGAGATGAGGTAGATGATTTCTGGCTGCATGCCAAACACCTGCTCGAGGGCTAGATCCATGCGGGTGCCGCCTTTGCCATCGGGGTGATACTTGTCGCCGCCCAACGAGCGAGACTGACCTGTGATGGAAGTTTTTGGATCTTCGCTGATGCCTGTGATCCATGTGGCGGCAGCGGTTTTGTTGCCGTCGGTGGCCGGCACGAGTTGTTCGCGGAAAGCTAGGGAGCCACCCTCGAAGATGAGTAGGTTGAACTGGGTGTTGATGCCGAGCCCTTGGACGAGTTTGGCGGCTTCGGTTTTGACTTTGCTGTAGGCGCCGGGGGCGCGGGTCATCATGCTGTCAGAAGTGTCTATGAGGATGGCGATGCGTTGGCCTTGGTCTTTGATACCGAAGAATCCGACACCCGAGCCTGTGCCGCCGCCACCGCCGCCGCCGAAGCCCATGCCACCGACACCGGTGCCGGCCATGCTGGAGATGGAGTCGGTCACGGCTGTGGAAGCTGTCAGGGGCAAGAGCTGATCCATGGGGAGTTTGGGAAGGTCGGGCAAGGCGATGTTGGCGGCGCGGGTGGAAGTGATGCGGTTGTCGAAGGTGGGGGCTGACGCCGCTTCTTCAAACTCTGCTAGGGACATTTTTTGTTCGCGTTCTTTGGCTTCGATTTTGATGATTTTTTTCTGGGCGACGAACTGGTTGGGGGGCGGGGTGAAATATTTGGCGACGATGTAGATGGCAGCTCCGATGCCGCCGGCCACATGCAAGCCGACGCTGATGATCAGGACCATGGAGAAAGTTTTGCCGAGCCCTTTCTTGCGAGGGGCGGCGGTGGTGTCAGCGCCGGGGGCGTCTGGGTGGGGTGCGCTCAAAATTCCTCCTCTTCCTCGCCGCCGGCAAAAGTCACGCCGGTGATGCGGGCCTGGGAGCAGGCGTTCATGACATCGGCTATGCGCTGGTGATTGGTGGTGTCGTCGGGGGCGAGCGTGACCATGGCCTCGGATTTGTTGGCGTCTGCGGATTCTTTGAAGCGGGTGAGGGTGTGGACGAGGTTGGGCAGGTCTTGCGAGGTGGGAGTGTCCATTTCCATCTCGTTGAGGACGATCTGGCCATCGGCGCGGATTTCGATTTTTTGTTCGTCAGGGATTTCGAGGGATTCGGATTGTTCGACGGTGCCGGGGAGGGTCATGCCGAGGTCGGCTTCCTCTTTGATAGGCTTGGAGGCGACCAAGAAAAAGACGAGCAGGAGGAACACCATGTCGATCATGGGGCTCATCGAGATTTCCGCCTCGTCCTGTTCTCTTTTTCTAACGATCATGAGTGACTCCGTATCATTTTGAGTAAGTGGAGAAGATGACTTCGATCGCACCAGCTTCGGCGGCGAGTTGCATGATTTCTTTGATCTGTTTGCCCGGGGTGCGAGCATCGGCGCGCACGGAGAGTTTGAGAGGTGGGTAGTCTATGAAACGCTGTTTGAGGTGGGCTTTGACGGCGGTTTTATCCGAGAGGTTGTCACCGATGTAGTAGCGGCCTTGGTCGTCAATGTTGATGGTGTCACGGCCGCTGAAATCGTCGGGGACTCTGGCAGCGGCGGCGACGGGCAGGTTGATGTCCATCTTGCGCTGCTCTTTGGTGATCTTGCTGGTGACCATGAAGAAGACGAGCAAGAGGAAGGTCATGTCAATCATGGGCGTCATCTGGATCTTGGCGTTGTCCGCCGGTCTTTTGCGCGCAATCATGTCATCACTCCTTTCAGTGTTGTCTCGGCCATGGGTCTAGGCATTTCAGGAATTGGGATCCACCATGGTTTGCACGGGCTGGGTATAACCCGTGGGAGGGCGGTTGCCGGCGGTGTCTTTTTCACCGGTGAAAATGTCGAGCAAGAGGCTGGCCTGCTTCTGGAGATCGGTGAAGGCGTTAGTGAGAGTGCCCCGGAAATAGAAGTAAGCTGACATGGCAGGGATGGCCACCATGAGGCCGCCCGCCGTGGTGATCATCGCCACGCCGATACCACTGGCGAGATCTTGTGGTTCCGCTTTACCGGCGGCGAGCAGATCGAAAGCCTCGATCATGCCGACCACGGTGCCGAAGAGACCGAGCATGGGAGCGATCTGGGCGCAGACATTGAGGTAATTGACCATGGTGCCCAAGGGGGTTTCCTCGGTGGCCAGAGCTTCGGCAGCAGCAGCTTCCATAGCCGGTTTGTTATACATGTCGGCGTCGAAATTCGCCTTGGCCATAGCTGCGCCCATGACAGCGGCCAGAGCGCTGTTCTGCGAGCGGCAGAGGCGGAAAGCCTCGGAGACTTGACGCTGGGAGATCATGTCTTTGAGTTGAGCCAAGAGTGCGGGGGGCATGATTTCAGCCTTGCGCACTTTGATGGCGCAGAAAACGCCGACGGCTACGGCCACGATGGAGGTGAGCAGGATGGGATGCATCCACGGGCCGCCCTCGCTGTATTTATCCAGAAGAGATTTATCTTTGCCCTCCTTGGGCGGTGTTTTGCTTTCGGCACAGGCGGTCCCAGCAGTCATAGCTAGGAGCGAAAGGGCGCAAAGAGCCGCTAGGAGGAATCGCATGGGGTGGTGTTTTGTTTTCATATTCATGGGTTCGTGTTTTCGTTTGCTTGTGCTTGGATGATTTTATCGAGTTCAGGTTGAATCTGCTGGCGGAGAGCTGCGGCAGGGGATGCGGAGGAAGAGGCGGCGTAGTCAGTGGCCAAATCATCGAGCATTTTTGCAGCGCGAAGTAGGTCGTGGTGCTCCACAAGAAGCTGGGCGGACTTGAATAACCCGCGGGATGATTCCTCGGCGAGGCGAGGGCTATAGACACGACAGAAGAGGTAATGATCTACGGCCTCGTCCCAGAGGCCTTTGCCGAGGGCGACTTCAGCCAGAGCCATTTTGACGGTGGCGAGCGAAGAAAAGTCGTATGTTACCTTCTGTAAATCAGCGGCCATTTTTTCAGCCTCAGGCAATTTTTTCATACCTATGAGGCAGCGGATTTTCATAGGAGCCGCGGCAGAGCGACGCTTGGCGTTCCAGTCGGAAGCCATGGCGTCGAGGTCGAGCATAGCCTCCTGAAATCGCCCTGCTTCCGCCAGTGCGTCAGCGCGAGCCAACAGCATGGCACCGGCGGCACTTTCGGGGACAGGCAAGAAATCGCGCCAGCGGGAGAGTTGCGCCTCGAGGTAGGACAAGCGTTGTCCTAGGTCTGCTGGAAGTTTAGCGGGATCGAAACCGTCAGCGATCGTAGCTTTTTCAATCTGCTCAGCCGGGACACTGGTCTCGGCTTTGCCTTGTCCGACTTCGATGGAGATGCGAACCCGGCCTTTTTCCATGCGCAGGACAGTGCCTTCAATTTCCTCGCCAGATTTGAGCACGAGCAAGTCGGCAGCCTGGAGGGAGGTGGTCACCAAGACCATGGCTAGAGATACGAGCGCGGGTTTCATTGGAGCGCCTCCAATCTGCGTCCTGCCTCGATAAATTCAGGGAACAGTTCGAGCTGTTTTTTACCGAGCATTTCTTTGTAAGTATTAGTTGCTTCCTGGCGCATTTTGAGTTCCTCGAAGATGCGCCCGCTGGCGAGGTAAGCCTTGGCGACATATTCAGAATATTTGCCGTAGAGGATATAGATTTTTTGGAAGTAAGGGAGCGCCTTGTCCGGCTGTTTCAAATCTTCGTGAGCCTGCCCGATTTTGTAGAGGGCGCGCACCCATGGCATCCCTTTGGCAGCAGGAGTCTCGAGTATTTTTTCCAGCGAAGGGAGAGCGTCGGCGTATTTTTTTTGCGACAAAAGAATATCGGCTTTGGATTCCAGCACCTTGGGAAGGAGGGTGGAAGAGCCAGCCTCGGACAAGAAGCGATCGTAGCAGACGAGGGCGCGGGCATGGTCCCCTTCGTTGGCAGCGATCAGGCCGAGACCCGCTAGGGCGCGGTCTTTGAAACGGTTTTTCGGATACAGGTCAATGGAGCGGTTCAGCAGCTCTGCGGCGCGGGCATAATCTTTTTCAGCCACGAGATATTCACCGGCCTCCACGAGCAGGCGTGGGGAAAGGGAGGCAGGGTGGCAGGCGCGGGAGAGCCTTTCGAGAGCCGCCTTCGACGCGGCAGGATCACTTTTTTTCGTGAGCAGCGAGAGCAACCAAACACAGCGGGCGCCTTGGGCAGGTTTGAGGTGTTTGTGGGCAGCTTCTTGTTGGGCGAGTTCAGCTTGGAGGGCTGCTCGATCTTCGGGAGATTTGAAGAGTTTCGCGTAACCAGTAAACAGCTCTTCCACGAAACCGTTGGCCGGGTCATTGCCATGCCTCTCCATAGCAGCACGGTAGAGGGTGCGCGCCTCGTCCACCCGCTCCAGTTTCCGCAGGCCAGTGCCGGCCCAGTGAAGCGCTTCAATAATGCGGGCACTATCTGGGTTAGCTGCGATGTAAGCGCGGAAATGCTCTACCATTTCCTCATGTTTTTCGAGGGCTTTCAGGGCTTTGCCGATTTGGAACTGGGCATAGTCGTAGAGCCTGCCAGCGCCATGGGGAACAGCTCGGTAGAGTGCGATGCCTTCTTCCAAATCCCCTTCCCCAAACCACGCATCACCGCCGAGCGCGCGCACCTCATCTACGAGCGCGTGGTCGGAATAATCTTTGAGCCATGCGACGAGGGCTTTGCGGGTCTCGGTGTATTTCTTCTCGCCATAATCAGCCGCTGCAACGCGGTAGATGGCTTCGGCTTTGAACTGGCCGCGGGGGAAGGCTTTCAGATAATCTCGGAAACGCTCGCGAATCTGCGGATAATTTTTCGAAAAGACCGCGCCCATGCCGTCCCAGTAATAGATATTTTCGCTGAGGGGACTGTTCGGGAACCGTTTTTTGAGCGATTGGAATATCTCGGTGGATTCCTGATATTTCTCGACATAGAGAGCACAGTATCCTGCGAGGAATTGCACGCGATCCGTGCCATCGAATTTCGGATATTTCTGCGCGTGGCGGACGAACGCATCGTAAGCCTCGGCCCACTTTTCCAGCTCCATGTAAGTTTGACCTTCGATGAAAGCGACCTGCGGGGTGTTGGGGAGATCGGGGTAGCGTTCTTGGTAAGACAGAACGAGAGAAAGAACTTTGGAATGTCGTTTGACCTGCTGACAGGCGATGATCGCTAGGTAGTGAGCACCGGCAGTGCTTTCATCGCGGGGTTGGCTGTCATAGATAGCCTGAGCCGCAACGACCCCTTCCCAGTAGCGGCCAGAGCGAATGGCGCACTGAGCCACGCGCAGGTGACGATTTTTATCGAAAGAGGCCATCTTGCTGACCAGCTCTTTTTCCCGTTGCACACTTTCGAGAGATTGTTTCAGGCGCGCTGCTTGTGGACTAGCCGCAGCCGCTTTACCGAGAGCTTCGAGGTCGGCACTCATCCTCGCAATAACGGCCTCTTGCCTCTCGACGATCTCTGCTTGGACGGGGATGTGCAGGTAGCAGCGGAAAGCTTTTTCGAACTCCTCTTTTTGGTAGAATTCATCGCCGAGCGTGAGCCCCTGCATGGCCAGCAGAGCCACCTGACCCACCTCAGGAACTCGAACGCGGAGGGCTTCCAAAGCGGGATAAGCCCGTTCACAATCTTTGAGTTCGATATAACATTGCAGATGCATCAGTGCCGCCCGCTCAGCAATGCGGATGTCGCGGGCTTTGGAGAGTTCCTCGAACCTCTTGGCAGCATCTTCGAATTTCCCGTCGAGAAACAGACAGGTAGCAGACAAAAGCTGGGCGTCAGGAACGCTGGTAGAGGAAGGATGCTGCTTGGCAAAATCATCGAAGGCAGCGGAGGCAACAGGGTAATCCTTGAGCTGGAATTTGCCCATGGCTTTGTAGAAGCGCAAGTCGGCGGCAGCAGCACCCTTCGGATATTTTTGGAGATACTGCTCGATGTAAGGTTCGGCTTTGGTAGCTTGGTGGAGCTGCATGTGGCTAGCCGCGAGCATGGGCAACACTTTTTCTTTAGCGGATTCAGCCTCTGGGCTCTGCCCGAAATCTCTCAAAAAACTCTCGAAGCACGCGATGGCTTTCGCGTAGTCAGCTTGGAGAAAAGCCGACATACCAGACACCAACAAAAACTCGGCAGTGCCAGAGACCCCCGCAGAAGGCTGAGA
The DNA here is from genome assembly GCA_020718645.1 of Verrucomicrobium spinosum. GTDB lineage: Bacteria > Verrucomicrobiota > Verrucomicrobiia > JADLBR01 > JAIBCM01 > DYRQ01. Next base: position 16,082 of record DYRQ01000036.1, on the reverse strand, counting down.
TTCCTCGCTAGTGGGAGCAGGAGCCTCGGCTGGCGGCTTCTCTTTTTTTGATTTAGATTTTTTAGATTCTGCCACGACTGAGAACGGCATGCTTAGGGCTAAGCCCAGCACCAGCCATCTGCTCCGCAACGAATACATGTCGCGGTATATGGGCTCTAAGCATTACGACGGCGAGACGATGCCGTCACAGTTTTGCGTCAATCATTCCTTCCTAGCTATTTGCCTACAACCTCACGCAACGCACTTGCTATGTCAGGTAAAACCACTAGCTTTTTCTGACAGATGGCGACAACAGCTGACCTTGATCCTCGCTCGGCATCATTCCATGTGATGACCAAGCCGACTGGCCCTGCCTGCAACCTTGACTGTGCCTACTGTTTTTACTTGGAGAAAGAGAATCTCTATGCAGACCCCGTGCGATTCCGCATGGACGACACGGTGCTGGAATCCTATGTGCGCCAATATATCGAGACCCAAGCCACGCCAGAAATCCATTTTGCATGGCAAGGCGGAGAGCCCACCCTGCTCGGCATCGGGTTTTTCCAAAAAGCCCTTGAGCTTCAGCGGCGCTACGCCGAAGGCAAAATCATCCACAATTCGATACAGACCAACGGCACGCGCCTGGATGATCGGTGGGGAGAGTTTCTGGCACGCAACAAATTTTTAGCAGGGATCAGCCTAGATGGCCCACAGGATTTGCACGACATCTACCGCCGCGACCGCCAAGGGAAACCGACCTTTGATCGGGTCATGCGCGGTCTCAGTTTTCTCCAAAAGCACGGAGTGGACTACAACACGCTCACGGTCGTTCACCGCCGCAATGCCAAGCACGCTCTTGAGGTTTATGAATTTCTGCGCACGGCTGGCTCTACATTTTTGCAGTTCATTCCTCTGGTTGAACGGCTGGCACCTGAAGGATCACCCTACCAACTGGCAGGCCCCCCTTCCCCCGATGGGACAGAGCAGTCTGCACCTGTAACGGAATGGAGTGTTCGCCCGGCAGACTACGGTCAATTTCTCTGCGAAATTTTTGACCGCTGGGTCATCCGCGATGTTGGTAAAATTTTCGTGCAGATTTTTGACACCACCTTAGCCAACTGGATGGGTGGGGGTGGAACCACCTGCGTCTTTTCTGAAAACTGCGGTTCAGCCATGGCACTTGAACACAATGGCGACCTCTATTCTTGCGATCACTTTGTTTACCCTGAGCACCGCTTGGGCAACCTGCTTTCCGAACCACTCGGCGACATGGCAGCCTCGGCCAAGCAGAGAGATTTCGGCAGAGCCAAATCCGCATCGCTACCCCGCTACTGCCGCGACTGCGATGTCCGTTTCGCCTGCCACGGAGAGTGCCCGAAGCACCGATTCCTACAAACCCCCGATGGAGAGCCGGGACTGAACTACCTCTGCCCCTCCTACAAAAAGTTTTTCGCCCACACCGCACCAGCCATGAGAAAGATGGCCACCCTGCTCCACCATGGACGAGCACCCGCCGAGATCATGCGCCCAGAATCCCCTGCGACACCCCCAAAAATTGGATTGCAGAAATCTGGGAGAAACGACCCATGTCCCTGCGGCAGCGGTAAAAAATATAAGCACTGTTGTCTGCCCAATGGTGGCGGACAAAAAACGCCCTACAAACTTGGTGCATACTCGCACGCATAACGCTAAAAGAACCGCGTGAACAACCCACCAGACACAGCGCATCATCCGGCAGACATGCCAGACATCGTGCTGCCCGAGAATCCACAGAGCGTGGATCTCTCGCCTTTGGGTCATGTTGTCTTCGACCGTGTTCGCAAAGAAATAGCTAAGCCTGGCAGCGTCGTCTGCCTCGGGCAATGCGTGGATATGGTCAAGATGCTCACCGACGAGGAAAATCCGGCCTCGGTGGAAGAGATCACCATGGCCATCCTGAAAGACACCTTCTTGACCGCCCGGGTGCTCACCGTGGCCAACAGCGCCTATTACAACCGTTCTGGGCGCACGGTCTCCAGTGTTTCGCAAGCCATCATGATCCTTGGCCTGAGCCAGATCCGAGCCATTGTATTTTCCGTATTGGTCATTGAAAAACTCTCCGACCAAAACCACGCCAACACCATCCGCAACCGCACCGTGCTCTCCGCCTTCTGCGGCTCAGTCTCCAAAGGCATCGCCGAACAGCTCAAACTTAAACTCGGTGAAGCCGCCTTTCTTGCCGGAGCTTTTTCCCAGTTCGGCAAACTACTTGTTTACTCCTTCCTCCACGATCTTTCCGATCAATACGACCGATCCATGTCCGAGTTGGGAGCCAACGAATTCGTAGTAACCGAACAAATTTTCGGCATGCGCATCGAGACTCTCGGCAAGCGTATTGGCGAGCTCCTCAAACTCCCTGCCCCTCTCCTCGCACACATGGATCCCTACGAGGTATTCAGCGAGAGCGCTGGCATGGACAAAAACCTGCGCCAAATCACCCGTGCCAGCTTTGAGATCTGCAAGGTCGCCGAGCGCGCCTCCACCGCAGACGAGATTACTTCGAAGCTTTCAGCCTCTGACATCTTCCGCTTCGGCTCTATGGCCAAGCTCGATGTCGGGCGTCTTTTTCACGGATCTTTGCAGATGATTGAAGATCTCTTCGCGTCATCCTCGGGGGCTCCGCTGTTCAAGAAGCTCAAAGATCTTTCCAAAGATATCGCTCCTGAAGCCCCGCTGCTCCCTGTCGCCCCACCCGAGCCCACGCGCATCCTGACGGCAGATATTTTCAAGAAGGGAGCCGAGCACACCAGCACTCTTGTAGGCAATATGTCCACCTACCGCACAGTTATCATGTCGGTGTGCGATACTTTACACAAGGGCTTCGGAGCCACTCACACAGCCATCGCTGTCATGAACGACGCCCGCACTGGGCTGGTCGTCGAGGCGGCGCTCGGTCCAAAAGCTTCTTACATTGAGAAAAATTTCTCGGTGCCGATGACCCACAATATTCCCAAGCTCACCAATGTCGCCCTCTTCTCCGGGCGAGATGTCTATATCGAGCACCCTACCACGAGCAAACACATTGCCAGCATACCGCTCTGGATTCTCGAGATCAGCCCGCAATCTTTTGTTCTCATGCCAGTCATCTCCGAGAAAAACCGCTATGGTCTCATCTACATGGATGGCCCGGCTCTGCTCAGTGCCACCCAGATTCCCCCCGAGACTCTCGCGCTCATCCAGCAGCTCAAAAATCACATGGTCTGGTCTCTCTCCCAGCACGGCAGAGGCTAGCCCACCCCGACCACCGAGAAACCTCGTGCTCAAAATCCCCCAGCCCACCCCTAGTCAACCGCTCTCTACGGACGCTCAGCTTTCCCCCTTGGCCACCGCCAACCTCGATCGGGTTAAAAAAGAAATCGCCAAACCGGGAAGCGTTGTCTGTCTGGCCAAGTGTGTTGAGATGGTCAAAATTCTCACCGATGAAAAAAATCCAGCCTCTGTAGATGAGATTACCGAGGCCATTCTGAAAGACACTTTCCTCACCACCCGCGTCCTCACCGTCGCCAACAGCGCCTATTACAACCGCTCGGGAAAAACCATCTCCACAGTCTCCCAAGCCATCCTCATCCTCGGGCTCAGCCAGATACGCTCTATTGTTTTCTCTGTTCTAGTTGTCGAACAACTCCCCGACCAAGAGCGCGCCCGCAATATCCGCAATCGCACGGTCTCAGCTGCCTTTGGCGGCTCTGTCGCCAAGAACCTCTCCGAGCAGCTCTCCCTCCGCATCCCAGAAACCGCCTTCATGGCTGGCGCCTTCTCCCAGTTCGGTAAACTCCTCGTTTATTCTTTCCTCAACGACCTAGCCACGCAATACGACCAAGCGGTCGCCCAAGGTGCCGACGAGACTGCGGCAGCCGAGCAATTTTTCGGGCTTCGGATTGAAGCTCTCGGCAAGATGATCGGCCAACACCTCGGCCTGCCCCCCTCCTTAGTCGCCCACATGGATCCGCACGATCTGTCCAGTGCCATACCGCCGGAGGAAGCCCACCTGCGCCAGCTCAGTCGCGCCAGTTCTGAGGTCTGCCGCATCTCCGAACGCTCCACCGACCCAGAGGATGTCCGCCAGAAACTTCTGGCCTCTGACCTCTTCCGCCACGGCTCCTTATCCAAGGTGGATCTCGGAGCCATGTTTGAGGCTTCCGTCCGCTGCATAGAGGAAGTTTACACGGCTGCTGCCGGAGCCCCGCTTTTTCAGAAGCTGAAAACCATTTCAAAAAATTTCGCTCCGACTGCTCCACAACCTCAGCAGCTCCATACCCAGCTCCGCCCCACGCAGATGATCGAGGTTTTGCGAGATGGTCTCTCGACTGTCACCAACCGTGTCGGGGATAGCAGCGCCACTGTCCGCTCGGTTCTCTCCCTCGTTTGCGAGACATTTTTCTTCGCCCTCTCCGCTCGCAATGTCGTCGCTGCTCTGCGCAACCAAAATAAAAACGCCCTCGCCGGGGAATACGGTATTGGCGAAAACGCTGAGACGATCAAAAACAAATTCCATGTCTCCCTCGCCCAGAACACCCCACAGCTCACCAGCGTCGCCCTGATGACCAACAAGGATATCTATGTGGACAAAGCGGGCATTTCCAAATTCACTGCCAATCTCCCCCCGTGGATCCTCGAGCAAAAACCCGAAACACTTATCCTCGTGCCCATCGTCGCCAACCACACCCGCTACGGCCTCATCTACGCCGATGGCCCCTGCCTCCTGCCCAACGGCAAACTCGACAAAGAAGCAGCCGATGAAATCGAACGACTAAAAAGTTTTATCGTCTGGATGCTCGCCAAATCTGGCAGAGACTAACTCCCTTCCTCCCCCCCGATAGTTCGCCTCCACTCAACACCTTTTTCGAAAAAAAAAGCGGGTTAAAAAACCCGCTTTTTGTGTTCGGCAACCAAGTCACGCGCATTGTGCTCGCGACGGGATTGAAGATCAGACAAATTCCGGAAGCTTCACGGTATCAGCCGCCGAAATCCACCCGGTCTGACCTGTCGAGCGGCGGTTAGGTTTACCAGTGGCATGGCTGTGAACCATGCGAGAGCTGTGTGCTTTGACCCCGTGGTAGAACTGTTCCGAGGATTGTGGAACCAGAGACTGGGAAGCCGATCCAACCAGACCCAGAAGCGTGCCAACTGTCTGGCGCATGGCCTCGGCTTGGGCATTGAGTTGTTCGGCGGCACTGGCGGTCTCCTCTGCACTCGAAGCCGTGCTTTGCACGACTTTATCCATCTGGCTAACTGCCGTGCTGATCTGAGACACGCCTGTGCTCTGTTCACTGGAGGCCGTGGCGATCTCGGTGACTAGCGATTCCACCTCGCGAACTTGCACGGTAATGTCGTTGAGAGATTGCGAGACTTTCCCGGAGATCTCAGCTCCACGATTGGCTTTGGAGATAGAATCTTCGATCATACCAGCTGTTTCTGCAGCGGCTCCTGCGGCGCGTTGTGCTAGGCTGCGAACTTCGTCAGCTACCACGGCAAACCCGGCACCAGCCTCGCCAGCACGAGCGGCCTCGACAGCAGCGTTCAAGGCGAGAATGTTGGTCTGGAAGGCTATCTCATCTATGGTCTTGATGATTTTCGCGATCGAGTTGCTGGAGGTTTTAATGTCGTTCATCGCCTCGTTCATGAGCACCATACTCTGGTTCCCTGCATCGGCAGACTGCCGCGACTGCACAGCTTTGGCTTTGGCTTTTTCAGCAGACTCAGTATTACGCGCGGTCATGCTGGACATCTCTTCGAGAGAAGAGCTGGTCTCCTCCAACGAGGCAGCTTGCTCGCTGGCGCCTTCGGCCAACTCTTGGCTCGCTGAAGCCACTTGGGAGGAAGCAGACGAGTTCTGCTCAGAATGTTCAGCAAGAGTCTTCGCCACTTGACTGACAGCCTTCACCAGCATCTTCGAGATCAGGACAGCCGAGAGCACTGCGGCGACCACAGCCACGAGACTTACTACTGTAATCAGGATCAGGGTATTGGCGGCAAGAGCCATAACCTCAGGACCAATTTTATCTTGCTCAGCCTTGATGCTCAGTTTCAGGTCTTCACTAGCTTTGTCCAGTGAACGACCTGTCGAGGCACGCACTTGCCGGAGTTGTGTGGCCGCGTTGTCATCGCCTTTTTGAATCGCTGATTCCAAATCGCGATTGACACGCTCGTATTCCACGAGACCTGCTGCTATGCTATCAACCTGTTTTTTGTATTCTGCTTGCAATTCCATTGTTTGCATTTCTGAGGCAAATCCTGCAGCCGCCTTGATGCGCTCTTTTAGGGTAGCCAACGCCTCCTGTTCTTTGCGGGCTTCATAACGCCAAGCTTCCAGCCGTGCTTCAAGCACATTGGCCTGCAAACGCCCTGCCGTATTGTTGGCTATGGCCAAAGAGCGGTATTCTGTAAAATACTCTTTGAGATTATGCACCCCAAACTAGGAGACACAGGCCAGAACCAAAAGAATGGCTCCGCTGATACCGAATCCTATGGTCAAACTTTTTTGGATGGTCATCTGACCGTTCTGCACTGTCATGGAAGTCTTCATTTTTGCGATCTCCGTGTATTTTTTTCTCTTTTACTCTTTTCCGAAGCGCAATGCCCCAGTCAACAGTGACAAGCTACTCATGATCTGCAAAAGATCAAATAGGAGGATTTCCCGAAACAGGGGTGAAAATCCCCTAGTTCATTACACCTGATGAGAATCAGGTTATTTGAGCCGATGTCTGTGAACGGGAAAAGAAGAGGTAGATAATCGGAGTGATGTAGAGAGTGACCACCTGCGAGATCACCAGCCCGCCTGCCACGGTCAGTCCGAGCGAACGGCGCACATCTCCCCCAGCACCCAAACCCAATGCAATCGGTAGTGTGCCCACCAGCGCTGCAAAAGTCGTCATCAGGATGGGGCGCAGGCGCACGAGGCAGGCTTCCTGTATGGCCTCCTCCGGAGTTCTTCCATGTTCCCTCTCGGCTACCACGGCAAAATCAATCATCATGATCGCGTTTTTCTTGACGATACCGATGAGCATCAACAGCCCCACGAACCCGTAAACATTGAGTTCCAAACCACCCAGCACCAGCACCACTAAGGCACCGAACCCAGCCGAGGGCAGGCCCGAGAGAATCGTCAGCGGATGCAGGAAACTTTCATAGAGGATGCCGAGGATCACATAAATCACCAACACAGCCATGAGCAGCAGAAAGCCCAGATTTTTCAAAGAGGCTTGGAAAGCTTGAGCCGAGCCTTGGAACTGAAAGCTGGTGCCCGCCGAGATTTCCGCGCTGGCGCGTTTTTCAATTTCCGGCACGACATCGCTGAGCGAGCTACCCTCTGACAAGTCGAAAGATAAGGTCACCGCCGGCATCTGCCCGAGGTGCTGGACGGAGAGCGGCCCCACCTTTCTGCCCAAACGAGCCACGGTTCCCAAGGGCACGAGCACACCCGAATCCGAGCGCACAAATAATCTCGATAGACCTTCAGCATCTTTCTGAAAATCGTCGTCTGCCTCCAGGATCACCCGATACTGGTTGTTCGGCGTGTAGAGGGTAGAAATTTGGCTGGATCCAAAAGCCGTGCCGATGGCGCCCTCAATCTGAGAAGCGGTCACGCCGAGCGAGGCCGCCTGATCCCTGAGGATGTCCACCACCACCTGCGGGCTGCGCACTTGCAGATCGCTGGTCACATCTGCCAGACCCGGCATGGAACGCAGAGCCGACTCCATCTTTGCGGCATCTGCATAGAGCGTCTCCAGATCCGGACCGAAGAGCGTGAACTGGTAGAGGCTTTTGCTCTGCATACCCCCGATGCGAATGGTGGGAGGGTTTTGCACAAAGACTTTCAACCCGACGATCGGGGACAGCTCTTTGCGGAGCTGGCGGATCACCACATCAATGGGTGCTCGCTCCTGCCGTTTTTTGAGCGTGATAAACAGGCGCCCGGTATTCGTGCTCCCCGCACTGACTCTCGACTGGCCTACGCGGGACATGTGAGAGGCCACGGCAGGATTCTTCGCGACGATAGCCGAAGCCTGTTGTTGGAGCTGGAGCATCGTCTCGAAAGCCACCCCCTGCTCGGCCTCAGTCGAGATCACGATACGGTTGGCATCCTCGTTTGGGAGAAAACCCTTGGGCACAATCTGGAAAAGCCACACGGTCGCCACGGCCATGGCCAAAGCAGCCATGGAGATTACGGCTCGGTGGTGCAACGCCCAAACCAAAGTCCCTACATACCCTCGCTGGAGCGAGGTAAAGAGACGCTCCGACCAAAGAAAAAGTGGATGACGACTCTCCGAATGAGCCTGCCGGAGAAAACGGCTGCACAGCATGGGCGTCAAAGAGAGAGAGACCACGCCGGAGATGAGACTAGCCGCGGCGATGGTGACTGAAAATTCGTGCAGCAACCTTCCTAAAACCCCTCCCATAAAGAGCACCGGTATAAAAACAGCCGACAAAGAGAGGGTCATGGATAGGATGGTGAAGCCAATTTCCGCCCCGCCCTTGAGCGAGGCCTCCATCGGGCTATCTCCCTTTTCCATGTGGCGGATGATATTTTCCAGCACAACGACGGCGTCATCCACTACGAACCCCACGGCCAAGATCAGCGCCATGAGCGAAAAGTTATTCACGCTAAACCCGAACTGGTGCATCACGGCAAAAGTGCCGATGATGGAGAGAGGGATAGCGGCACTGGGAATCAGGGTGGCTCGGACATTTCTCAAAAATATAAAAATAACCAAGACGACCAAGACCACAGCCAGCAACAGAGTGAACTGAATGTCGTGGAGCGATTCACGGATAGAAAGCGACCTGTCGTAGAGCACCTGCAACTGCACCCCGGCCGGAAGCTGTTTCCGTATCGCGGGCAAGAGATCTTTGATCTTATCCACCACCTCGACCGCATTGGCTTCCGACTGCCTCTGCACGGCAAGCACCAGAGCCCGTTTCTGGTCGTGCCAGCCATAATTTTTATCATCCTGCACACTCGCCTCCACGGAGGCTACCTGCCTCAGTCGCACAGGGTGCCCATCCTTGTAGCGAACGATGATCTCCCGGAATTCCTCGACGCTGTTCAGTTGGCCGCTCACCTCGATGGTTCTGGCCACCACCCCGGCATCCAGAGCGCCGGTCGGCTCATTGGAATTGGCCGATCGCACGGCAGACTCTACTTCGTCAATACCGATACCCATGGACGCCAGTTTTCTGGGATCTACCTTGATACGGATCGCGAATTTCTGAGAGCCGTAGATATCCACTTGCGAGACGCCACCCAGAGTGGAAATGCGTTGGGCGATGAGCGTGTCCGCCAGCTCATCCACGCGGCTCAGGGGCAGGCTCTCTGAAGAGACAGCGATCAGAAGCACCGGCTGTTCGGCAGGGTTCACCTTCTTAAACGAAGGCGGAGAAGGCATGTCATCGGGCAGATCCTTGGCAGCTTGGGAGATGGCGGCCTGCACATCCTGCGCAGCAGCGTCAATATCCCGCGATAACTCGAATTGCAGGGTAATACTCGTCGAGCCCAACGAACTGCTGGAGGTCATGGACTCGATACCCGAAATACCAGAGAACTCTTTCTCCAGAGGGAGCGCCACCGAAGAGGCCATCGTCTCCGGATTCGCGCCCGGCAAACTCGCAGATACGGTAATCGTGGGGAAATCTACATTCGGCAAATCACTGACAGGCAAATGGCGGTAGGCCAGCAGACCCGCGCCGAACACGGACAACATGAAGAGGACTGTCATGACAGGCCTCCGTATGAAAATGTCCGTCAGGTTCATGACCCCTTGGGTGTAGGCGAGGATTCTTGGATTTTAACACTCGCACCAGGAGCCACTCGCAATTGCCCGAAACTGATGACCGTTTCCCCTTCCTGCACCCCAGACACAATCACCGCCGTCTCCTCGTGGATTCGAGACACTTGGACATCCCGGAGATTGGCAACGCCCTTTTCGACGACATAGACACGGTAGCCGCCCTGCGTTTCCATCAGAGCCGTCACAGGTAGGGTCAGCACCCCTTCTTCCTCGCGCAAACGCAGCACCACATCAACAAAAGCTCCAGGCCAAAGTTTCTCATCCTGGTTCTCCATCTGCGCCCGGCACAACACAGTGCCCGTGACTCTGTCCACCTCATGTCCTACAAAAAAAAGTTCGCCCTCTGCGATGACCGCACCACTGTCGGGCTCGCTCGCCATAACCTTCAATCGGCTGTGAGACGCCAGTTCTCTGACGGGTGCCACTTGTCCCTCCGGCAAAGAGAACTCCACTAAGATGGGAGCTATCTGGTGGATCACAGCCAACTCCGACGAGTCCGCCTGCACCAAGTTTCCCTCCGTCAAAAGCGCAACACCAATTCTGCCACTGATGGGGGCTCGCACCTCGCACCAGGCCAACCGCAACAGAGCCTCCTCCTTTTCCGAAAGACGGGCATCCACCAGCGCCTCACCAGTGTCTGCCCCGGTGGAATAGGCTAACAACTGTTCTTTGGAAACTACCCCATCACGGGCGAGAGCAGAATATCGCCCCACCTGTGCGACCGCGAGAGAACCGGACGCCCGAGCCTCCACCAGCAGAGCCTCGGCTTTTTTGAGCGCGATCTGGTAAGGGCGTGGGTCTAGGGAGAATAGCAAATCCCCAGCAGCCACAGACGCCCCATCGCGGAAATGCACTTTTACAATTTCTCCACCCACCCTCGGACGGATTTTCACGGAAGCCACTGGAGCCACCGACCCCACACTGACTATTTCCAAAGGCACAGTCTTTCTTTCCACCACCACAGCCCGCACAGGCACGGGTGCAGCTTGTTTCGCCCCATCATTTTTGGAAGAACAGGCCGCTATCACCGAGAAAAAGGCTACCAGTAATGACAGTTTGATAGCGTTCAAACCGCTTGCAGCCAGCTTCATATCACGAGCCAGCCACAGAGGAAGCTGAGCCTCTTTTTTTGCTCAACTGCCAAAACCCAGCCAGAGCCAGTGCCGATAAGAAAACAGCTCCACCAAGAATGTAAACCCAGTGGGAACGGGTGTATGCGATTTCCGGATTGTGCAGAAATCCATCGAGTTTAACCTCGTGTTTCAGCATCCCCAATTCAATGTAGGTCTTCTGAATATGCTCCCAGCGACCCAAATGGGTATAGCCATACGGAACCAGCTCGGGGCAGATCAGTTTACGCATTTCTTCAGCTTCAAAAAAGAGAGCATCCTTCGATTTGCGCTGCGAGTATTTGGCATGGATCACTTGTATGGTCTCGTCCACATGCTTCATGGCGTAATCCCATCCGAGAAGAGTCGCCTCTCGGAAGAGTCTAACCTGATCATGCTGGTGTCGGATTTTATCCTGCGTAGTAAAGAGGCAATCGCCGTAAAAATCTATGCCCGAAGAGCTGGGCGAGAAAACCTGATAGGGCACCCCAGCTTGTTTCAAGCTGAACACCTCGTCCGTCACATAAGCGGACATGGCATCAACTTTCCCCTCGATCAGGTCTTGCACATTTTGGCTATGCGGGAGTATTTCTAACTGCGAGGGAGAGACCATTTCCCGGATTAGATAAGCGGTCAAGTCTGCCGTGTGAGATTCGATCATCACTTTCTTGCCAACCAAATCATTGATATGGTTAATGCGACCATTGCGCAGCGAGATAATAGCGTAGGGCGAGTGCTGAAAAATTGCGCCTAATACTACAATCGGTTTTCCCGAAGCATACGCCAGCAACAAATCCGGCATACCCACTCCGTAGTCAGCCTTCCCTTCCGAAACAGCGTCCACCACATCCACGCTTGGATCACCTTCCAGCAGGCTCACATTCAGGCCTCTCTCTTGGTAGAAACCCTTTTCTATAGCCATGTAATAGCCAGCAAATTGGAACTGGTGCTGCCATTTGAGCTGGAGTCTCACTGCCTCCGCCCCAGACACAGAAGCAGTAGCCAAGCACAAAATAATCAAGCACCCGACCCACCTCACAAGGCGGTCCACTCTGCAATATCTGAGGCAGGTGATCATGATAACCTTGTTGTGCCCTACATCACACAATTCGTAAAGCCTGAAAGACCAATCTATCAGCAAACCGTGATTCTCTCACCCGCAGTAAAATAACTGAGACCTACAGGTCGTCTGCCTCCAGCAAGACGGCGCCCCACAACCACTCAGATATACCTGATTTTACAAAAAAAATCCGCCCTTAGACTCGGGCGGATTTTTCTGGGAGATCCCTAGTAAACGGACTGAGGAACAACAATTACTCTCCGGATGTTTCCGGCATGTCGTCGTTCAGCAGCAAGGCCACGGCATAGTCGCGATTCATGCGAGCAATGTTCGAAGCGCTGATCGCTTTCGGGCAAGCGGCCTCGCAAGCATAGGTGTTCGTGCAGGAGCCAAAGCCTTCTTTGTCCATCTGATCCACCATCGCTTTGACACGACGATAGCGCTCGGGCTGACCTTGTGGCAGGAGCGCCAAATGGCTGACCTTCGCAGAAACGAAAAGCATGGCTGATCCATTTTTACAGGCCGCCACGCAGGCGCCGCAACCGATGCAGGCAGCAGCATCGAACGCGAGGTCGGATTTCTGCTTAGAGACTGGCAAAGCATTAGCATCGGGAGCACCACCGGTGCTGACCGAGACAAAACCTCCAGCTTGGATGATACGATCAAAGGCGCCACGATCCACCACGAGATCGCGGAGAACTGGGAAGGGCTTGGCCCGGAATGGCTCGACCGTGATGGTCTCGCCGTCCTGGAAGCTGCGCATATAGGTTTGGCAAGTTGCGACTTTATACTCGGGACCGTGGGGTTCACCGTTGATGACACAGGAGCACATGCCGCAGATACCTTCGCGACAATCGTGATCGAACGCAACCGGCTCTTCCCCTTTGACGGTGATCTCGTTGTTCACGACATCCATCATCTCGAGGAAAGACATGTTGGGGTTCACATCCTTGGCTTCGTATTCCTTGAACTCGCCAGGGGCTTGTGTGTTCTTCTGTCTCCAGACTTTGAGTTTGACATTCATAGACAATCTTCGTGTTAGGGTGTTGTTGCTGGGTCGGGATTATTTGTAGCTGCGGGTGGCCATCTTCGTCTCTTCGTAAACGATGGCTTCCTTGTGCAGTTCCGGCGTCTTGCCGCTGTTATATTGCCAGGCGGCAGCGTAGGCAAATTGCTCGTCGTTGCGGAGCGCTTCACCGTCTTCCGTCTGGTATTCTGAGCGGAAATGGCCGCCACAGGATTCCTCGCGGACGAGGGCATCGAGGCAGAGGAGCTGTCCTAGCTCGAAAAAGTCATCCACGCGCCCGGCATTTTCGAGGCTCTGATTGATTTCCTCGTTGCCACCGGTGAGCTTGAGGTCTTTTTTAAATTCCTCGTGAAGGGCTGGGATTTCTTGGAGTGCCTTTTGCAAGCCCTCTTTGGTGCGAGCCATACCCGCGTAATCCCACATGATTTTTCCGAGCTGCTTGTGGAAATCGGCAACAGTGCGCTTGCCATTAGTGTTGAGCAATCGCTTGATACCGTCAGCCACATCCGTTTCAGCCTTCTTGAACTCGGAGTTATCCGTCTTGGGCTTACCTTCCTTCGTGGTGGCGAGGTAGTCGCCGATGGTGTAGGGAATCACGAAGTAACCATCAGCCAGACCCTGCATCAGGGCGCTGGCACCCAGACGGTTGGCGCCGTGGTCGGAGAAGTTGGCTTCGCCGAGGACGAACAGGCCGGGCAGGTTGCTCATGAGATTGTAGTCCACCCAGAGACCGCCCATGGTGTAGTGAATGGCGGGGTAAATACGCATCGGGATATCATAGGCATTCTCATGCGTGATCTCATGATACATGTCGAAGAGGTTACCGTAGCGCTGGGCCACGACTTTCTGTCCGAGGCGATTGATCGCATCGGAAAAGTCGAGGTAAACACCGAGTCCAGTTTCACCCACACCGCGACCTTCGTCGCAGACTTGTTTGGCTGCACGGGAGGAGATGTCGCGGGGAGCGAGGTTGCCGTAGCTGGGATACTTGCGCTCTAGATAATAGTCGCGATCTTCCTCGGCGATGCTGCGAGGATCTTTACCACAATCCTCCTTCTTCTTGGGAACCCAAACGCGACCGTCATTGCGGAGCGACTCCGACATGAGGGTGAGCTTGCTCTGGTATTCACCCGAGACAGGGATGCAGGTGGGATGGATCTGCGTGTAGCAGGGGTTAGCGAAGTAAGCACCTTTGCGGTGGGCTCTCCATGTCGCCGTGGCGTTGGAACCGCGGGCATAAGTAGAGAGGTTGTAAACATTGCCGTAACCGCCGGTGGCGAGGATGACAGCATCACCCGCGTGAGATTCGATTTTTCCCGAGACCAAGTCGCGGGTTACGATGCCTTTGGCGTGGCCGTTGAGAACCACAACATCGAGCATTTCCGTGCGGGGAAACATTTTGACATTACCCAAGCCAATCTGGCGGGAGAGAGCCTGATAGGCACCAATCAAGAGCTGCTGACCAGTCTGGCCACGAGCGTAGAAAGTGCGGGAGACTTGGGCTCCGCCGAAAGAGCGGTTATCGAGCAATCCACCGTATTCGCGGGCGAAAGGCACGCCTTGGGCGACGCACTGGTCAATAATATTGACACTCACCTCAGCGAGACGATGAACATTGGCCTCACGGGCACGGAAGTCACCACCTTTGATGGTGTCATTGAAGAGGCGGGTGACGCTGTCGCCGTCGTTGCGGTAATTCTTGGCAGCGTTGATACCGCCTTGGGCGGCAATCGAGTGAGCGCGACGAGAGCTATCTTGGAAGCAGAAGCATTTCACTTTGTAGCCCAGCTCGGCCAAGGTGGCAGCGGCAGAAGCTCCGGCCAATCCTGAGCCCACGACAAGAATATCGAACTTGCGCTTGTTAGCTGGGTTGACGAGCTTGATGAGGTCGGATTTGTGGCGGCTCCATTTTTGAGCTAGCGGTCCGGGGGGTATTTTAGAATTCAGCGACATAATCTTAGGTCTCCGTTGATCAATAGGTGGTGGAGGGGTGGATTCCGGTTATTATTTGGCCGGACAGGTCTTGGTGGAAGGACAGCTATTGTCCTTCATGGAAGGGCAATCTTTCGTGCCGTCGCACTCTTTAGTTTCAGAGCAGCACTCGCTCTGCTGTGCAGGACAAGCAGACGCTTTTTTCGAGATAGAGCAACTGCTGGCAGATTTCACTACAACTGGCGGATGAAAACCAAGTGTGTGTTTCAGCACTCCACCCATGACACCGAGAGGAACCGCAGCCATACCGATGAAGATGGCTGTAGCCGTGACTTTACCGAGCATCGTGGTCCAAGAGCGATAGCCCTCGGTCACTAGGCCGAGCGACTGGAATAAGCTCTGGATGCCATGGCTCAGGTGGAAGCAGAGCAGCCCAACACCGAGCAGATAGAAGCCGGAAACAGCGCGGTTCTGGAAGCCTGTCACCACCATGTTGTAAATGTCATGCACCTCTTGGCCATCCAGCTCTGTCTTGTAGTGAGCAAACTCGGGGTGCGTGATATGCGCTGTAAAGTGGAGGATGTGGTAAACCACAAACACCGCGACTATGATGCCCGAGAGCGCCATCGTGCGCGAAGCAAAAGTCGCCTTGAGCGGCTTCTTATCAAGATAGTCCACTGGGCGAGCCAACTTGTTGGCTAGTGTCAGGGTGACAGCGGCCCAGACATGCAACAGACCCATGCCAAGCAGCCCGAAGCGGAAGCCCCACAGAATCTCGGGACTGGCTTTGAGCAGTTTGCCATAAGCGTTGATCGCCTCGGGCGGCAGGAATATCTGAAGGTTTCCCAGCGTGTGAATGATCACAAAGCCGTAGAGGGCAGCACCAGTGATGCCCATGATATATTTTTTTCCTAGAGAGGAGTTGATGAGTCGCACAATCGGGTTCATAGATTTAGGTGAAAAGGGGTTTAAGGAATACTTATACCAATGTCAAAACCTTCTTGGAATGTAGTAGAATAATTGTGATACCGATCCAACCACCGGGCACGATGATCACTGCTATCACACTGCGCCGTTGCGAGCGTGGCGGAAAATATTCCAAAAAGTGGCGCGGGCTTCCAGCCCGTGTTGTGCTGGTGGTGGGCAAG
>DYRQ01000035.1 GCA_020718645.1 Verrucomicrobium spinosum | reverse complement strand
AAAAGGTCAATATTAAGGACTGACCCCGCTTCTGATTCCATCAACACAAAAATGCCTATTATGCCACATTTAAAGACTTGGAGGCATAATCACCGGGATGCTTTCCCGGCGATTGCGGCGATAGACCCGGAAGTCTCCATCCAAGGTAATCACGGGCAGTTTCGGGTTCAACTCGCTCATGCGGATCAGGCACAGGTCAGCCAAATCCGGCTGACGGTCGGCATAGCGCCGGGCCAGTTCCGCCAGTTCTACACGCTGGCTCTCTATGTCGAAAGCCAACCGAACCAGTCCGGTCTCCACCAGCTTCAAAGTCAATGCGCTGTCCTGCAGATGAAAAGCTGTCTCCGCCAGCACCGCCTCGCAGGTGAGGAGGGGTTCATGGATGTTCTCTGCCAGCGCGTGAGCCCAAGGGAAAAACTCGTCGCGACGCGCGGCGAACGCCACCAAGAATCCAGTGTCGGCAATCCCGATCATCGCTGAAATCCCTTTTTTCGGCTCAACCCAGGTTTGCCCTCGATACTTCCCGCCAAGTCAAGAAAAGGCTGGCGTGCTTTCCTCGTGCGCGCGAGTTCCAGTTGCTCCCGCACGATCTGTCCTTTGGGCAATCCCGTCAGTTCCGCTTCCTCCTCCAGCCATCGGTTCAGCTCTTCAGGCAATCGAATGGTCATGGTGTTACGCATAGGCAGAGTTGTAAGACAATATAATATTGTTGCAAGACATGAATTTGAGTGTTCCCTGTGTTCCGTGGTTCGCCGCAGGACGAGTCCGTCCACTGACGGATCAATCAACCGCATATGGCGCCGATTCGCGCAGATTTTCAACCACTGATCCACACTGATGGACACTGATAGTAGATGCACTAAGGTGCAGAGTGTTTTTCCATTCTGACTTCTGACGGCTGAATCCTGAATACTTCCTCCCCCCCCTCCGTGTCTCTGCGCCTTCGCGTGAGCTTTTTGCTTTTTACGGAAAAGCGGCAGGATGCCGCTTCCACTTTGCCCCCCTTTCGTGTGTTCCGTGTGTTTCGTGGTAAAGTGCCTGCCCTCCGCCGAACCTACAATCGCGATTTTTTGTGCGCACTGCTCCCGAAGAAAATTCTCTTGCTATGATTTGATAATGATTTATCATTTTCATAATTAAACCCATCATTCAAAGGAAAAAGTATATGACATTGCGAACTGTGTTCACCTCTCTGGTCTTCGCTGGCGGGGTGCTGGTTGCTTCCGCTCAGCCGCGCGTGGTTGCCACCTCCCCTGTGCTCGGCGACTTGGTGAAAAATATCGGCGGCGAGGCTGTCTCTCTGACGGTGCTGGTGCCTGCTGGCGGGGACCCGCATGTGTTCGAACCCAAACCGCGCGATCTCAAGACGGTGAAAAATGCCGACCTCCTTTTTGAAGTCGGGCTCGGATACGAGACTTGGTTGGACAAGGTTTACTCCTCCTCCGGTTCGAAAGCTAAGAGGGTGGTGACTTCCGAGGGCATTCAACCCGTGAAGATGGAAGAAGCTGAAGAGCCTCATGGTGAACACGAGAAGGAGCACCACCATGCCGATGAACACAAACACGAGCATGGCGAGATGGATCCCCATGTCTGGACTGACCCGATGATCGCTATCGAGATGTGCAAAAACATCACCTCCACACTGAAGATCGCCAACCCGGATCAAGCCGCTATGTATGATAAAAATGCGGACGCCTACATCGCCCGGCTCGTGGAGTTGGATCGCTGGATCAAGAGTGAGGTCAAAAGTTTGCCTCGCGCTCAGCGGAAGTTGGTGACCAGCCATGATTGGCTGGGCTATTTCGCCAATCGCTACGACTTTGAAGTCGTTGGGAATATCCTGGGGGCTGTGAGCACAGAGGCTGCTGAACCCTCTGCTAAGCAGATGGCTCTCGTGGCTGAGGCCATACGCGCCTCTGGCGTGAAAGCCGTGTTTGCCGAGGCGGGACACCAGAACAAGGCTCTCGCGCAAGTCGCCAAGTCTGCTGGTGTGAAAGTGGCTCCTGATCTTTTCCACGAGGTGAATGCCCCTGGGACTCCCGCTGATTCTTACGAGAATATGATGCGCCACAATGTGCGTGTCATCGTTGAGGCTTTGCGCTAAAAGCTTCCGGATTGAAGAGGAAGACCAGTTTGGACCAGAGCGTGGGGGCACCCGCGGCCACCGCGCCATGCTGCCCTCGCTGGCCTTACCGCAGCGGGCATCATCACCCTCCTAAAAACGATGCGCCCGCAGTCCGGGCAGAGGATGTCTGCGCCCGCTACGGCGGGGCTGATCACGATATCCTCCGCTCTGTTTCTTTTTCTGTGTCCTGCGGCGAGTGCGTGGCTCTGGTCGGTGCCAATGGAACTGGCAAGACGACCCTGCTGCGGGTGTTGTCTGGGTCATTACCTTTTTCCAGTGGCGCTGTATGGATTCATGGCACAGCACTCGGGAGGTGCCGTCACTCGGTTGCCTATCTGAGCCAGCGGAGTGCGGCGGATTGGACTTTTCCGACGACGGTGGCTGATGTGGTGCTCGCAGGACGCTACGCGCATCTGGGGTGGTTCAGTCGCCCGAAGCCGCGTGACCGCGATATCGCGGCTCGTGCCTTGGAGAGTGTGGGGCTGCTCGACATGGCTGGACGCGCACCTGGGGCGCTCAGCGGTGGGCAACTCCAGCGAATGCTGCTCGCCAGAGCCTTGGCGCAGGAGGCGGATCTGCTGTTGCTGGACGAACCTTTTAATGCGCTGGATGAAGCTTCTCGTGCTGGCTTGGCGGATACCATCCACCGGCTGGCTTCCCGAGGAACGACATTTATCATCGCCACGCATGGGGACAGCCACGACGGGGTGAACTACGGGTATCGGCTGGTGGTGGGCGCCACTGGGAGCGTCTCGCTCCTGATGGCAGGAGAGGACGCCTCATGAACCTCTGGCAAGCTGTGGTGGAGTATGGTTTTTTGCAGAATGCCCTGCTGGGTATCGTGCTGGTGAGCCTGAGTTGTGGTGCCACCGGTGTTTATATCGTGCGCAGGAGAATGGCTTTTCTGGGGGATGCCATGGCGCACGGGGTGATGCCTGGCGTGGCACTGGCCTGGATGGCGGGATGCAGCCTCTTTTTAGGAGGGTTGGGAGCAGCGCTGGTGATGGCGCTGATCATTGCGTGGATGTCCTCGAAAGAGATGGTGCGCGAGGATGCCGCGATTGGTGTGTCCTTCACCTCGCTCTTTGCGCTGGGCATCATACTGATCAGCACCCGCGATAGCTACCGCGATTTCCAGCATCTGCTGCTCGGCAACATCCTCGGCGTGACGGGACAAGATCTGGTCTGGCTGGCACTCTCTGGCTGCGCTGTGGTGGCGGTGTTGTCGCTTTTTCACAAGGAACTCAAGCTGACCACTTATGACCCCGACTATGCTGCCAGCATCGGTATCTCGGTCTCGGGAACGCGGCTGCTGCTGTTGCTGGCGCTGGCCTTTGCGGTGGTCTCCTCGATTCAGGCAGTGGGGGTGGTCTTGACTGGGGCGATGCTCGTGACCCCTGCGCTGGCGGCACAGTTTCTGACACGGAGCTTTGTCTCTACCATGCTGCTCGCACCTGTGCTGGGCATGGTGGCCGGGGTGAGTGGCATTGCTTTATCCTATTACTTTGACCTGCCAGCGGGGGCATTGATCGTGCTCTGTTGCACGACACTTTTTCTAGTGGCGAGACTCTGTTATCGCCAGCGGGGAGGGGCAGGAGGACACGGCACTGTATGAGTGATTTCTGGCTGATCACTACGGCAATTCTCCTCGAGGGTCTGCCCTTTGCGCTGTTAGGGGGCGTGATAGCCGCGAGCCTGGAAGTCTGGCTGCCCCGGGGTTTTCCCGAGTGGGTGACACGGCCACGGCCAAAGCTGGTGCAGATAGGTCTGGGCATGGCGTCGGCCTTCGTGTTGCCGGTGTGCGAGTGTTCGAGCATTCCCTTTGTAAAAAAAATGTTGGCCAAAGGCATGCCCCGTGCCTCGGCCTACGCGTTCCTGTTCGCCGCACCACTGGTGAACCCGATGTGCTTGGCGAGCACCTACCTTGCCTTCGCTGGGGTGGACCCGTGGTTCTTTGTCGCCGCGCGGACGCTGGGTGGACTCTGGGTGGTAGCCTGTCTCGCGTGGTGGCTCTCAGGGCGCAAGGTCACGACTGAAACCTGCACGGCGAGCGAAGCGCCCTTGGCCTTTGCCACGCTGTGCGGCTGCGCAGTTTGCAAACCCTCAACCGACGCACCCCAGATCCAACGCCAGAGCAGAACTTGGGCGGATCGTGGCGAGGGATTTCTGCGATGGCTGCAAGTTGCCGCGGAAGAGTTTCTGGAGGTGGCTGGCTATCTGGCAGTGGGTTCCTGCTTGGTGGCAGCGGTGCAGATTTGGGTGGATCGAGCTTGGATTGAGCCTTTGGCAGAGCAGGTGTGGTTGGCTCCATTTGCCTCAGTAGGCCTCGCCTATACGCTCTGCTTGTGCAGTTCAGTGGACGCATTTGTGGTGGCGGCGCTCCCACCCTTTACCACGGCAGCGAGGCTGGCCTTTTTGGTTGCCGGACCCTTGTTTGATCTGAAGCTCTTTTTTCTCTATCAGTCTCTTTTTAACAAGCGCACGGCACTCCTCATCGGTGTGGTGGTAGCAACTTTAGCCGTGCTCTTATCGTGGGGGTTATCATGGTCTGGCCTTTGATACTCACCTGGCGTCGGTTCATTCCCCCGCTCTGTCTGTGCCTGATCGGGAATAACCTCCTTGGGCCTCAGATTATGCCCGGACATGTTTTGGCCGACATCCTGCACCCTGCCTTTCGCTGGGTCTGTGGCGGAGCTGGAGGAGCGGCGTTAGGTCTGGGATTGGCCTGGATATTTTTAGGGGAGATTTTCCCTCTTGTGCCACCGAGCCTTCGTGGTTGCGGGCGTTGGCTGGCTGTGGCTCTGTTCCTGCAAGTGGGCATGCAGTTGGCGCCCTCCTCATTCTCAGCGCAACAGATGGAACAGCGAAATCGTGCCCTCGACATGCCGCCGGCAGCATTTGAGTTGGGCGACGAGGAGGGTCAGCCAACGCCGGGCGCGCTCACGCCTGAGTATGCGGACACACCGACCGAGCTGGATTTCAAGACACTCGTAGCCCTGACAAGAACGACCCGCAAACCCAACTGGCTGGGTGACCCCATCTGGAAAGTAAAAGGCTTTTATACACGCTCCCGTGACGGACACCCCTTCTTGGTCAGGCTCAGCATATTTTGCTGTATAGCCGATGCTCAACTCGTGGGCGTGCAGTTGGACGGTCTCTCCACGGAACCCACGCTGGGGCAATGGCTCGAGATCGAAGGAAAAATCGTCTGGCCCGAACCTAAGAGCGACAGTGAGACCTCCACGACTCCACGCCGTGCCGTGCTCAAGGTGGATTCGCTCACAACCGTCACTGAGCCAGCCGATCCCTACCTCTACCCTTGAGCTGGCAGCTCGCCCGGTCCGACTAAAACGATTCTGATTTCTCAGATTCATTTTTTCGACAAAACCTCAATTCCATTTGCACAGTCGCCTGTCTCTTGGTTAGATGAGGATATGATACAGATGAATCCGCTCGAAACCCTCAGGCACTCGTGCGCGCATGTGCTGGCTACAGCCGTGTGCAAGCTCTGGCCCGAAGCCCAGTTTGCCGCCGGCCCCCCTGTGGAGAACGGTTTCTACTACGATGTGGATCTGAAGCACCGTCTCTCCCCCGAGGATTTTGCCGCTATCGAAGCTGAGATGCAAAAAGTGGTCACCGCCCAACAACCCTTTACCCGCAGTGAAGTCACCCGCGCCGAGGCCGAAGCGATGGCCAAATCCGGGCGTCTCGCCTCGCTGGCAGAACGAGCTGGAGGCAGCGTCTTCAAACTCGACATCCTGCAAGGTATTCCCGAAGGCGAAGCGATCAGCCTCTACCAGAACGGCGATTTTATAGATCTGTGCGCCGGGCCGCATGTAGCAAACACAGGAGACATCGGAGCATTCAAGCTGACCTCCGTGGCCAGCGCCTATTACAAAGGCGACGAGAAAAACCCGCAACTCCAGCGCATTTATGGAACAGCTTTTCCCAGCAAAAAAGAGCTGGATGACTACCTCACCATGGTCGAGGAAGCCAAGAAGCGCGACCACCGCAAGCTCGGGCGCGATCTACAACTTTTCGTGTTTGACGACGATGTTGGCCCCGGCCTCCCGCTCTGGCAACCGAACGGCACTGTGCTCATCGAGGAACTGGAAAAACTCGCCAAAGAGACCGAGTTTGAAGCTGGTTATCTGCGCGTGCGCACGCCGCACTTGGCCAAGGAGAGCCTTTATAAAACCAGCGGACACCTCCCCTACTATGCTGAGTCCATGTTCCCAGCGATGGAGTTTTGCGAAGAGGAAGGCGGCCAGACGGTCAAATACTATCTCAAGGCCATGAACTGCCCGCACCACCACAAGCTGTTTGGAGCCAACCCGCGCAGCTACCGCGATCTGCCCATGCGCCTCGCTGAATATGGCACCTGCTATCGCTACGAGCAATCGGGCGAACTCTTCGGCCTCATGCGAGTTCGTTCCATGCAGATGAACGACGCGCATATCTACTGCACCGAGGAACAGTTCGCTTCCGAATTCAAGGCGGTCAACGACATCTACCTGCGCTACTTCCATATTTTTGGCATCGAAAAATATCGCATGCGCTTCTCCACCCACGATCCGGAAAGGCTCGGCAAAAAATTTGTGGACGAGCCTGCCCTCTGGAAAAAGACCGAGGACATGGTGCGCGAAGTGCTCAAAAATAGCGGTGTAGATTTCGTCGAAGTCGCCAATGAAGCCGCCTTCTACGGCCCGAAAATTGATATGCAGGTCTGGAGTGCCATCGGGCGCGAATTCACCCTCGCCACCAACCAAGTGGACTTTGCTGTCCCCGCAAGGTTTGGGTTGGAATACACCACGCGCGACAACACCAAGGCGACGCCGCTGTGCATCCACCGCGCCCCCTTGGGCACGCACGAGAGATTCATCGGCTTCCTGATCGAACACTATGCGGGCAACTTCCCGCTCTGGCTCTCCCCCGAGCAAATCCGAGTTTTGCCGATCACCGACGCACAGGTTCCCAAGGCCCGGGAATACGCCGCACAATGCCGTCGTTATGGCCTCCGCGCCAGCGTGGACGAGTCGGGAGATAAGCTCGGTGCTAAGATAAGGCTTGCCCAGACGGAAAAAGTTTATTACATGCTCGTGCTCGGAGCGAAGGAAGAAGCGTCCGAAACTGTCTCAGTGCGCAGCCGCGCGCAGGGGGATTTAGGAGTGAAGAAATTTGAGGCATGGCTGGAAGAAACCCGCCAAGCGATTGCGGCCAGGAGCAGATAAGGAATAGCTATACAACACGAACCTAGAAGAAATAACCGGATACGGGCACGCGAAGTCCTGCTCATCGGATCCGGCGGCGAAAAACTCGGCATTGTGCGGATCGAAGACGCGCTCACCAAAGCGCGGTCAGAAGGCCTCGACCTGATCGAGGTGGCAGCCAATGTCAACCCGCCCGTCTGCAAAATCGTGGACTACGGCAAATACCGCTACCAGCAAGCCAAGCAGGAGCGCGATGCCAAAAAGCATTCCTCCGGCAAAGTCAAAGAGATCAAATTCCGCCCAAACATCGCTCAGCACGATTACCACACGAAGGTCAAAAATTCCGAGATATTCCTTGACAAAGGAATGAAACTCAAGTTGACTCTCATGTTCCGCGGTCGCGAAATGCAGCATGTGGATTTGGGGTTCGACCTCATGAAGCGTGTCTGCTCCGATTTGTTGCATATCGGCCATGTGGAGTCCGAGCCCAAAAAGCTCGGCAAATCCATTACAGCGATGGTGGCACCTCTACCGGAGAGCAAACGGACGAGGAAGTATAGCCAGAAAGACGATGAGGCAGCCGAAGACGCAGACTCTGATGACGATGCGAATATGGCAGCCTAAAGTAGGAACCCTGGACAGAGTGCTAGGACAACAGATAGAACAGACTGAGAGATTCAGACAGAGAACAGAGAGTGTAGAGAGAGATTGATATGCCCAGAGCGATTGCACGGAGAAAAACGAAGAAAGCCATCACGAAACGGTTCAAAGTAACCGCCAAAGGAAAGCTGCTACGCACCAAAGCCGGACGACGCCACTTAGCTTCCAGCAAGAGTGGTAAGCGCAAGCGCCAGCTTGCCAAGCCGGGTCTGGTTCACGACACCATGGTAAAACGCCTCAAACAGGCCATCCCCTTCGCCTGATTGCCAGGCGGAATCACACATTCACCAATATAAAGAGATAGAAGACTATGCCACGCGCCACAAACGCCCCCGCATCACGCGCCCGCCGCAAAAGAACCATCAAAGCCTCCAAAGGCTACAGACTGCGCAGGAGCAAACTTTTCCGCTATGCCAAAGACGCCCAGATGAAGGGCAAATACTGGTCTTACCGCGACCGCAAAGTCCGCGCCCGTAACATGCGAGCTCTATGGATTACCCGCCTCACCGCCGCTGTGCGTGCGCTGGGTGCCACCTACAGCCGCTTTATCGAAGCTCTGAAAAAAGCTGGCATCGAAGTGGATCGCAAGATCCTCTCCGACATCGCTGTCAAAGAGCCTCAAGTGTTCAACGAGATTTTCAAGGCAGTTCAAGCCAAAGCTTGATGGCTGCTAGCGATAAAACGCTCTCAGAAACCCGCCTTCCGGCGGGTTTTTTTATCCCCATGCACAAGTTCCGTTATCACGGATTACCCTAAAAACGGAAATAGCGTGCGACCGGTGTAGCTGTGAGGCTCTGCTCCTATGCCACCTGAAGGGTGAAAGTCTGATGCCCCGAGCCCTCTCCGGCTCGTCTCATCTCGAGTGTGGATTTCTTTTCAGCAGGTTAGTTCTCCAAAGTTCCATTTTTCCAACAACAATCGAATCGTCCCCTATTTTCATTGCCGGTTAGGGTTATGATTGCTTGCAGGCTACAATATCGCTGATGAGGCCACTGCATCATGTGACCTACTTTTCCACATCAAGTTTTCACTGGACAGCAATGGGTTGGCAACTGCGCAATCTTCGTCCATAATTCGCGGTATGAAATACAACTGTTGTGGCACCTCGGGGCTTCTCCTCCCCGCAATTTCTCTCGGGGGATGGCACCATTTCGATTCCTTTGAAAAAACCCGAGACCTTACCTTGGCCGCTTTTGATGCAGGCATTACTCATTTCGATATGGCGAACAACTACGGTCCGCCCCCTGGCTCGGCTGAGCTGCACCTTGGAGGTATCCTCTCCTCCGACCTTGTCTGCCACCGTGATGAGTTGATTATTTCCACCAAAGCAGGCTACGACATGTGGTCTGGACCCTATGGCTCAGGTGGATCGCGCAAACATCTACTGTGCTCCCTCGATCAATCTCTCCGCCGCCTGAGACTTGGATATGTGGATATTTTCTACTCGCACCGCTACGACCCTGCCACGCCGCTGGAGGAAACGATGGGGGCACTCGACACCGCCGTGCGCACTGGCAGGGCTCTTTATGCCGCTATCAGCAACTACCCGCCTGAAGCGGTCAAAGAGGCGGCAGCCATCATGGACGATCTGGGCACGCCTTTGCTCGCCCACCAATGCGCCTACTCCATGCTCAACAGGGGAGTTGAAAATGAAATCCTGCGCAGGACAGGTAAACGGGGGATGGGTTTCATAGCATTTTCCCCGCTCGCCCAGGGACTGCTTTCGCCGCGCTATCTTGAGGGCGTGCCGTCCGATTCGCGTGCTGCTCAGAACCAGTTTCTGAAAAAAGATTCTTTGTCGGACGACCTCGTGGGGAAACTCAAAAAACTAGCCGCTTTAGCTTCATCAAGAGGACAAACACTAAACCGCCTCGCCCTCCAGTGGTGCTTGCGCGACGAACGCGTCACCTCAGCAGTGATCGGTGCGCGGGACACAGCTCAACTGGCGTCCAATTGCCTAGCGTTAATGGATTCAGCTCTCACTGAGTGTGAATTAAAAAGCATTGAAAAAATTCTCGATGGCACAGACACGCCTCCTGCAACAGCGAAGGCTCTCACTCCCTCTAGTGTCTCCCTCAAAAAACCGACTATCGCCGTAAAGAAACCCAAGCAGGCTGCAGCAATAACCCCCTCTCTGGCCAAAGCCAAAAAGGCTAGCACAGCACAACAAACAGCCCGATAGGTCAATTGTAGCTGCGCTACCCGAGCATGGGAATGAGGTCATTCAGACGCTGGCACACATCGGGAGTTTCCAGCAAGTGCTGTTTCTGTCGGATATCATTCACCAGCGTGTAGCCCACCATGTCAGAGAAAAGATCTGGATCCTGCACTTCATCAATAAAATCCTTGATCACATCGGGCATCTGCGACTTTTTGCTCAGGCATTCCATGGCTTTGTGAGCCACACGCCGCATGAGGTCTGCTACATCCTGACCGGAAGAGTTGACACTGAACATGGGCTCCACCCTCGCTATGCGAAAAGGCTTGATCTGAGTAAACTCCAGCAACCGCACTCGGACAAGACCTTGGAGGATTAGGTGGGATGTCCCATCTGGATTATCCACACTGGCCCGGATCAAACCTACGGTAGCCACATCACAGGGTTCGGGCGATGACACTTTCTTTCCCTCGTTTTCGCGCGCCAGTGCCACTGCAAAGACGCGGTCGTTATCCAAGCAATACTTGAGCATCTTGCGGTATTTGGTCTCAAAAATGTAAAGCGGTAGCATCGCTTGGGGAAAGAGGATTGCGTTGGGCAAAGTCATGATGGGAACCTCTTCTGGCAGCTTCATGATTATAAACTACTCGACCCAAGAGTAAGTGCAAATGCACACGCAAAAAACTTTTTCGCCCGATTATTACCACCAAAAACTTGCAGCCGTAGATGAGCCAAGAGAGTCTGCATGGCCCGTCGCCTTGCGCTGCCACTCCTCACTTCAGAGCGGCCAGAAAAACGGCACCAACAAAATAACAATGGCACAACTGACAATAGTAAGTCCGGCGCCAACTTTAACAAAATCCATAAAGCGGTAGCGTCCGGGTCCGTAAACCAGAATACAAGACGGCTCCAGCGGTGTGATGAAAGAGACTGAGGCAGACAACATGATGGCTATTCCAAAACTGCGGGGGTCAGCTCCCATGAGCTTGGCTGACTCAACAGCCACGGGCAATACCACCAAGGCAGCAGCGGCGTTAGACATCGGTTGCGTCAACAAGACTGTGAGCAGGCAAAAACCACCCAGCATGACATGTGCCCCCATAGATTCCAATAAACTGACGAGGTGCCCGGCCAATAAAGATGATGCACCGCTCTTGTCCATGGCTGCTCCAAAAGCTGTCATGCCAGCGATCAAAATCAGCAGGCGCCACTCGATGAAATCGTAAGCACGCGCCACAGGCATGCACCGGCACATTACACAAAGTATGGCTGCCGATAAAAAACAGACGGAGACAGGAGCCACACCGAAAGCTGCCGCTAACACCGCCGCCACGAACAGCCCACCAACTACCATCGCTTTGCGGGGTTGGAGAGGGTGTATCCGCTTTTCTTCCAGCACGGCAAATTGGTCGCCACTGCGAGCGTATAACAGGCGGTCTTCAGGCCCTTGCACCAGCAGGACATCACCCATCCGCAAACGGGCATGACTCAGCTTGGAACGCAGCGTCAAGCCGTGGTGATAAACAGCAAGCACCGTCAATCCGTAACGCTGGAAAAAGTGTAACTCTCCAATGGTCTTCCCCCGCACCTCCGATTGCGGTGTAACGAGAAACTTGGCGATGGACACCCCTCCCTCGCCCAAAGTCTGGCTCATGCTCGGCTTTGTTTCCGCCCGGATTTCGATGCCCGCCGTGGCTTTGACCTGCATGATGGTCTGCACAGGCGCGTTCACCACGAGGACATCTCCGGCAGAGATCACCCGAGCCAAGTCTGGGCTGAGCGTGTTTGTGCCACGAACCACATGCAATACCCGCAGATCGAATTTCGCCAACTCCGATTCTTGGATGGGCTTGCCGACCAGAGGCGATCCCGGCAGCACGACTATTTCGCTCAGATATTGCCTCAGATCCTCCCCCAATCCACCATCCTCTGCCGGACCGGTATCGGGAAGCAGATGGGGGGCAACCAGCAGCAGGTAAACTATGCCACAGGCAAGAATAATGAGTCCAATCGGAGTAATCTCAAAAAGCCCGATCTCGTGCAGCCCGATAGCTTTCATATAGCCGCTCACAGCCACATTGGTGGAAGTGCCGATCAGGGTGCAGGTGCCGCCCAAAATCGAGGCATACGCCACAGGGAGCAGCAGCTTGGAGGGGCTCGTGCCTACCCGTTTGGCCAACCCCATCACTGGAGGCACCATGACCGCCGTGACGGTCGTATTATTCATGAAGGCGGAAATGGCTCCCGTCGCCCCCATCAAACTGGCCAACAAAGTGCGGAAGCCCATGGTGGACACGCCGGAAAGCCAACTACCTACAGCTTCAAGCACCCCGGCATCTTGCAGCGCGCCGCAGATGACAAAGATCGAACCAAGGATGATCACGATATCGTTACTGAAACCAGAAAATGCCTCGGCTGGGGATAATATTTTCAGCACTACCAACGCGACCAGCATGAGCAGTGTCGTGATCTCCACCGGCAATATTTCACGGGCAAAGAGCCACATGGCCACCACCAGCAATCCGAGCACAAAAATGGCTTCCATATTTATATCAGATTTCCTGGGGTCTGCGGCATCACCCTTTAGCCCCGAGCGAGACCATAAGGATACCTCCGAGTATCGCCCCGGCACCAAGCCATTGTATCGGCTGGAGTGCCGATTTGAAAAGCAGGCAAGATGATAGCTGCAACGCGCAAAAACCACCGCCGATGCAGATGGAAAAAACTGTATTGGGATTCTGGCCTTTGAGCGCCTGCGGCAATGCTACTGCGCAGATAAAGCCCACTAGGTTTGCCGCGGTGAACCATGCGCCCCAACGCCATCCCTGTGACTCGGACGCCATCTTAAACAACATGCCCGAGCCAGCTTGCCCAGCGATAAACGCCACTATGCTCCACCAATTCATCTGCAGCAGCTCTAGCCGAGCCGCAGGCACATGCAAGGCGAGATCAGAACACATTAAATTCAATCTTCCACCGTCCCTGTCTGCTCGAAGAAAGGCGGCAGTGCCAGCCGTTCGGAATAGCTATGGGATCGTCCAGATGCCCAAATGGAAGGCGGGACAAACAGGGGACACCCAACCTCTCCGACCAAGTCACCAGGATTTCATCCACGCTGGGTCCCCCATAGGAAGTCGCTTCCTGAAACGGAGCCGACCCTCCGACCAGCGCTCGCACCCCGCGGAGTGCTCCCGAGAAATACAGTTGAGTGAGCGCGTTGTCCCACTGCCATGGTTTTTCGTCCACATCTTCCAAAAAGAAAATAGCCCCTTCCAAGTTGGGTTGCCATGGGGTGCCGCACAGGCTCGCCAATACAGTCAGGCACCCGCCGTAGCAAAGCCCCTCGGCCCCACCTGCGCGCAGCACCCGCACCATGGCATCTTCATGTCCCGTGCGAGTGTAGGGATCACCATTGAAAAACGAGACCACTGTCTCCCCTGAGCGGCTCGATTCCAGATGTTCTGGCAGCACGCCGTAGCAACTGAACGCATCGCATTTCATCCAGTAGGAGTGCAGGGAAGTGATGTCGCTCAACCCAAGTAACGGGGGAGGCCTTCTCACCTTAGCGTTCTCCAGAACTGGAAGAAGCTGGAGGCTGCCATAGCCCCCGCGGCAGGCACAGACAACTGAGTGGCGCACAGCCTCGACTATATCTTTTTCGCGCAGAGATTGGTCGAATCTATCCCGAGTTCCCAAGTAACGATCCATCAGTGGAGAGGCGACCACAGTGCCACCACCCGTTGCTGCGACCAGTGCCGACGCATCCCTGATCAGCTTACTTTTTTCTTGTGGACTATTGAGCCCGTTTGCCGGAACTGCTAGGTAGAATGTTCTCTCGCTTGCCATATGAAAATGTTGAGACACTGTGAAATAAATGAACGCCACCGCCAGATAAATTGTGGCGCTGCCGCAGTTCTTCGCAAAATACTCGGCATTCGCCCGGCGCTTCCCTTAGATGCAGCCATGCGTTTATCCCATGGATACCTGCACCCGGGCGAGACCCACAGCACGCCATCCCTCCGGTGGGTGTGGGAGTTTTATCTATGATCCATTTCCAAATCATCTGCGGCGGCACTCCGACTCCTACTGCAGAACGCTTCGGCACCTGCTTCCTAGCAAGGATCGAGGAGGACGCCCTCCTTTTTGACTGCGGCCCTGCCGCTACTTGGAAGATGGTGCACTGTGGAATCTCTCCAACCCTGGTCACGCACCTGTTCCTCACACACCACCATTTCGACCACAACGCCGATCTGCCGTGCTTCGTGCTGTGCCGCTGGGATCAGGGTGCTGGCCGCATCCCTCTACTCCGCGTGCGAGGTCCGGAACCCACGACCCACACTCTCGAAGCTCTTTTCGGTAGCGGCGGGGTGTTTCAGCCCGACATCCGGGCTCGGATTGAAGATCCCGGCAGCCAGAGCGTCTTCGTCAATAGAGGGGGCACACTCCCACGCCGCCCCCCCGAATTCGACTGCTCTGATATTGGAGAGGGATTCACTATGGAGGAGGACTCTTGGCGCATCACCGCAGCCCGTGCGCGACATGCCGACCCTTGGCTGGAAACTCTCTCTTACAAAATCGAAACCAGAGAGACCACCCTAGGCATCATCTCCGACACACAACCCTGCCCCGCTGTCTCCCACCTCATGCGTGGAGTGCAAACCTTAGTGGCCAACTGCTGGGACATTCAGGATGCCATGGAGTCGAGCGGTGAGTGGGATGGACAGACTGGCACGCTCGACGCTGCTCGCATGGCTGCCGAGGCTGGATCGGATCACTTGATTCTCTCCCACATGGGTCCGAACCTCTGCCGCCCCGAAGTGCAGGCGTCTGCACTGGAAGGCATGCGCAACCTCTATCGTGGGCGCATTACTTTTGCTAGCGAAGGGGATGCTTGGAATCTCTGAGCACACCCTTGACTACCTCCTCCTCGTCGAGATTGTCCTGCTGCTGAGCCTAGGCTATGGAGTGGCGACAACACCTCCGACCCGCACTCTTGCTTCACCGCTTTGCCCGTGCTACTGCGGTGTGAGTGATGAATGATTCCAGCACACCAGTTTTCCCTTTTGCTGCGATCGTTGGCATGGAACAAGCCAAGCGTTCGCTCATCTGCCATGCCGTGGATCCACGCATTGGCGGCACGCTCCTGCTAGGGCATCGCGGCTGCGCAAAAAGCACCTTGGCCCGGGCTTTTGCAGGACTGCTCCCCGACTCCCCGCCCTTCATTGAAATACCTCTTGGGGTCACTGAGGATAGATTGCTCGGCGCAGTGGATGCCGAACACTTGGTCGAACGCGGTGGATGGCGTGAACGGACCGGCCTCATCGAGAGTGCTCACGATGGGGTGCTCTATGTGGACGAAATCAACCTGCTCCCCGACTCCCTGTCGGATCACCTCCTCGATGCCGCTGCCTCAGGCAGAATCCAACTCCAGCGCGACGGGCTCTCCCGCTCGGCTCAGGCACGCTTTATATTGATTGGCACTATGAACCCCGACGAGGGTGAGTTGCGGCCTCAACTGCTGGATCGTTTTGCCCACGGCGTGCCAATCAGCGACCAATTTTCTGAGGCCGAGAGAATCGAAATCATACGGCGGCGCATGGAATACGATGACGATCCCACGGCTTTTGCCTCACAGTTCCTAGACGATTCGGAGACCTTGGTCCGCAGGGTGCTCGACTCGAGAGAAAGGATCAGGTCCGTCTTGATCTCGGACACCGCACGAGCCTCCGTAGCGGCTCATGCGAGAGAACTCAGACTTGAGGGTATCCGCGCCGAATTGGCCGTGGTGCGAACAGCTCGCGCCCTTGCAGCCTGGGAAGACGCGGGGGCAGTGGCAGACAGCCACCTAGTTGAAGCTTGGCTGCTGTGCCTAGGACATAGAATGTCCGACACCACTCCACCGCCGCCAAACAAAACAGGACAACCCCGCTCGGGCGCGACATCGCTGAAACCCACCATACCTCTAGCCCCCACTAGCGCACGACCCGACCCAGCCCCTTGCGGTTCACCGAACTTGGGAGGAAAACCCAATAGCGGACTGCATACCAGAATCTCCGGCAACACCTCCTCTCATACAGCGGGAGGCAGAAGTGGTTCTATTCTGTGGACGAAAAGCTGGATCGAACATCTACTGCGCTCAGCACAAGGATGGCGGCTGCTGCGCAGAGTTCCTGAGTCCCGTCCTACTTTCTGGGCTTTTCTCGATGCCAGCCGTTCCTGTGGCAGCTCGGGTTTTCTGCCAGACGCTCTCGCCTCTCTGCTGCATCTATCCCAACAGCACCGCAGGGGCAGATGGACTCTGCTCGCTCTCCAGGACGGGGCGACACGGTGGCTGGTCCGCAAAGGCTCGGCTCGCGGCCTAGCCCGCGCTTTGACCAGCATCACCCACGGATCAGGAAAAAGTCATCTTGCCCCCGCCCTCAAAAAAATGCGGCGCGCCATCTCGGGCAGCTCCTTCGGACCAAGTGCTGCGGTGATCTGTAGTGATGGCATGGCCACACCCCCACCAGGGCAGAGTGCGATCCATTCTCGAACCCACCTCCGATGGGAGATAGCCCGCCTCGCTCGGATAACTCAACTCCACTGGCTACACCCTGAGCCGTCTGGAGCTGCCGCCCAACAGTGGCTCTCCTGCCTCTTTGCAGGAACGGCAATAAGGCAGCTTTCATTTTTAAAAAGTAGTGGTAATACCTAATCTCATGAACCCAGATATAGAGCCCACGGACGAAGAGAATCTGTTCACCCATCGCATACTTGTGGTGGACGATGACCCTTTGAGCCGAGATCTCTTGAAGCGTAGCATTCGGCTATTACCGCTTGAGATTGATGAAGCTGCCGATGGCATGGCGGCGCTCAAGCTCTGCCTCCAAGCCGAAGACCAAGGACGGCCCTACGAGCTTGTCGTGCTGGATCTGATGATGCCTGATGGATGGAGTGGCGAGGAGATTATTTCCAAAATCAAAGATATTCGTTCCTGTCCCAAAGTGATTCTTTGCACTGGCGCCCACGAAGACCCGCTGCTCAACTACCCGGAATCCTACGGCTTCGAGGGAGTTCTCAAAAAACCTTTTTCCCCGAGCCAAGCCAAAAAATATATTGCGGAGTTGCTCGGCCTAGGTGGATCTTGACGCGCTGATTGCATGAACATGCTCGACAACCTCAGACAATGGCTATCCGTAGCACAGCCCCTCACTACTCCCATTGGAGACCCCGGTTCGGAACTGGAAAGAGAGATTCAGAGGAGAGAAGCCACCGTTGCCGCCCTTCAACTGGCTGAGGCGAAATACGAGGAAATTTTCCGCAACTGTGTCGAAGGTATTTTCCAGTCCACACCCAAAGGCTGTTACATCAGTGCCAACCCAGCGCTAGCT
This sequence comes from Verrucomicrobium spinosum, assembly GCA_020718645.1. Classification (GTDB taxonomy): domain Bacteria; phylum Verrucomicrobiota; class Verrucomicrobiia; order JADLBR01; family JAIBCM01; genus DYRQ01. The sequence goes on along the minus strand of DYRQ01000035.1, from coordinate 5,594 downwards.
GCCATTTACGGCTACGATTCGCCCGAAGAGATGATGGCTTGCGTAGAAAACATCGCCGACCAACTCTATGTGGATCGCGGAACTCGTGAGAAGTTTGTCTCGGAAATACAAGAGCAAGGAGTTCTCAGAGATTTCATCTCGCGTGTGAAGCGCAAAGATGGGCGGATCATCTGGGTGCGAGAGAATGTCCGTGCGGTGCGCGGGCAAGGTGGAGTCATCCTCTACTACGAAGGCAATGTTTCAGACATCACCGACTGGAAAGAGACCGAGGAAAAGCTTATCGCCGCCAAGGAAGCTGCCGAGGAAGCCAACCGCGTCAAAGGCCAATTCCTTGCCAGCATGAGCCACGAACTCCGCACGCCACTCACCGCCATCATCGGCTTCAGCGAGATGCTGCTGGAGGACGCTAGAATCGAGCGCAAAGAAGAGTGGATAGACGATTTGGAGCGCATCCTCTCCTCGTCCCACCACCTGCTGGGAATCATCAACGATCTGCTTGATCTCTCGAAAATCGAGGCTGGCCGACTTGAACTGAACCCGGAGCCCATTAATGTCCGTGACCTGATCCTTGAGCTGGCGGACGCCGTCAAGACCAGCGTGTCCAAACGCCACAACCACCTCGTCGTAAGGACTGGAGCGGAGGATTGCCATGCAGTCATTGACAAGCTGCGTCTGCGCAAGTGCCTGTTGAACCTCGTAGGTAATGCCTGTAAATTCACTGACCACGGGAGTGTAACGATTGCTCTGGATCATTTCGATAAACAGGGTGAGCCATGGTTGCGCTTGAGCGTATCTGACACAGGCATTGGTATGTGCGAGGAGCAGACAGCCAAAATCTTCGAGCCTTTCGCGCAAGCTGATCCCTCTGTTTCAAAAAAATACGGCGGCCCTGGTCTGGGTCTCGCTATCACCAAGCGTTTTTGCGACATGATGCGGGGGCGCATTTTTGTGAAAAGCCAGAAAGGCGAGGGCTCCACCTTCACCATGGAATTCCCCACCCGCCTACCCAAAGTCACCAGCGATACTGGCCAGCTCCTCAACCGAGTGAAAGCGCTACCGGGGGCTCGTCGCCTCCTGATCATCGAAGACGATCACCTCACTTCAAAACTCCTCACGGTCGCCCTACAAAATGCCGGCATGGAAACTCGCGTGGCTCGCACGGGCGCCGATGGCATCTCCCAAGCTGCCTCATGGAAACCCGAAGCGATCACCCTAGACATCGGTCTTCCAGATATGGAGGGCTGGGAAGTGCTCCGCAAGCTGAAGGAGCATCCTGCCACCGCCGACATCCCCGTGATCATTGTCACCATTGACGCCGCCCGCCACAAGGCGATCGAAATGGGCGCAGAGGATTACCTCTTCAAGCCAGTCCAGCCAGCCGCTCTCATCGGCACACTGGCCAGCCACGGTATCAAGTCCAATCTTCCGCCCGTGCTATTGGTCAACGACAGCGACGAGATGCGCCGCATGACTGCGCGTATGCTGGAATCCTCCGGTTTCAGCGTGCTCGAAGCCTCCACCACGGCACAGGCTCTCACCCTGCTCAGCAGCACCCAGCCAGGCCTCGCAGTTCTGGAGCCCTCTCTCAACACCGTGGACACACTCCAGCTCCTCGACTACCTCCAGTCCCGTATCGGTGCCGACCGCATTCCTGTCTTTGTCATCACGCCAGATGAACTACCAGTAGCCGACAGGGACAAGCTCCACGGCAAAGTCCAACTCATCTTGGCCCGCAGCCAGATGCGTCGCGAAGATTTCCTCCGCTTCGTTCGCGAGGCTGTTTCTGTCGGTGCTATGCAATCCCACAGGCGCACAGGCTCCATCCTCGCCGCAGCACCTCCAACACCTCCTGTTTAGCCCTATGAAACGCGTTCTGCTCGTTGAAGACATCGAGAACACCCGCGTGCTGGTGGGCAGACACCTCTCACGCAAAGGTTGGACCATTGAGGGCTGCTCCTCCGCCGAGGAATGTTTCGCCACCCTGCGCCGTGACAGCCGCTTTGGGGTCATCCTCATGGATGTCGGTCTTCCTGGGATGGATGGCCTCGAAGCTACTCGAACGCTTCGACAGAGCGTCGAGTGGAATGCCATCCCTATCATCATCCTCACGGCACACGCTTCTGCGAACGACGAGAAAAAAGCCATGGACGCCGGCGCATTCAGCTACGAATGCAAGCCGATTGATTTCGACAAACTCCTCAGAAAAATGGACGCAGCGATTACCTCTCCCACCTGATATGGATACCCCGACTCTTCCCGGGCAGGATGCCCTAGCCTCCCGGCTCTCCAGCATACGCCACGATCTTCGTAATTCCCTAGGTCTAGTTCGTGGCTTCTCTGAATTGGTGGCCGAAACTCTCAGAGATATCCGATTGGACGATGGACATCGTGCCATGGAGATAATCTGCACCGAGGCGAGCGACCTCACGAATCTCATCACCCTTTCGCTGGTTCCCACTCATTACTCCGATGACACAGCCAGAGCTATCCTCGCTAAAATCCTCCACTTCTGCGAGACGGCTCACCACAACTGCACCTTTGTGCTGACCACCTGCCGCAACCACCAGCTTGCCACTGAAATCGAGGATATTGCCAAGATTAGGGAGTCCTTGACCACCTTGGAGAAATCCGCCAAAGCCCGCCTCCTATGACTCCATGGCTGATCAGCACCGACTTCGATGGCACTCTTGTCGGCTTCTGGCCTGACCAAGAGCGACCCACACTTTTTCTTGAGTGGATAGATCGTTGGCGACGCGCCACGGGCGGCATCTGGATTATCAACACAGGTCGCTGGGTGGACAATGTTATAGAAATCATTGCGTCCCTTAACATAGATCCTAAACCCGACTGGATCGGCGGCGGCGAGCGAGAACTGCACCATCTCTCCGCCGGCCACTACCTGCCCCACGAACCATGGAACAGCCAATGCAGCGACACCCACGACCTTCTTAGGCGCGAGTTCCATGCAGAGTTTGCAGAAGTCAGGACTTTTTTAGAAACATCCACCCGTGCCGAATGCATTGAAGAACGAGATAGTTTCGCCGGAGCCATGGCATCCTCTCTGGAAGAGGCGGATGAGATTGATCGCTATCTCTCCAGCATGGCTTGCAGGATTCCCGACCTGAACTTCATGCGCAATGATGTCTATTTCAGGTTCTGTCACAAAAATTACCACAAGGGAGCCTCCCTGCGAGAACTCCAGAGAGTCACTGGTTTTACCGCATCCGAGACTTTCGCTGTAGGCGATCACTACAACGATCTTCCCATGCTCAAACCGGATATAGCTGGCATGCTCGCCTGCCCTTCCAACGCCATCCAAGCCGTTCAATACAGCGTGGACGAAGCAGGAGGCTACACGGCCTCCCAGCCCCACCAGTTCGGCGTTGTGGAAGCCCTCGATCACTTTTCCAGCCGCTAATCCCCCCTCCCTCAGCGGCCTCATGGATACATCAGGATTTCTGTTGCACTTTGCTGCCAGTAGGCTTTAAGGGTTCTCTTGCGTGAACAGTGATAATCAGCCAAAGAAAACAACAGACGCGCCTTGTGGTTCTCCTGCCACTGCTCAGGCACGCATCACGCTGGAGGATGCTGTCCACCTGCTGCCTCACCTCGTCTGGATCAAAGACGCCCAAGGCACTTATCTCGCAGTCAACGCCTCTTTTGCTGCTGCCTGCAACCGAACCCCAGAAGAAATCGTCGGCCTCAACGATTTCGATCTTTGGACTCCTGAGTTCGCCAAGAAATACCTTGCTGACGATAAAGCTGTCTTCGATACAGGTATCCCAAAAAGTGTCGAAGAACCCATCCAGACCTCAGGCATGAGCCTACAATGGTTTGAAACTTATAAAACTCCTATCCGGAACGCTTCAGGCCAAGTCGTTGCCGTCTCGGGCATCGCGAGAAACATCTCTGACAAACGGATTCGAGAGCAGGAATACCTGAAAGCCCGTGAAGCAGCCGAGGCTTCCCGCAAAGCCAAAAGCTCTTTCCTCTCTGCCATGAGCCACGATCTCCGTGCGCCCATGAACGCTATCATCGGCTACTCCGATCTACTCACTACAGCCGACATCTCCCCCGAGGCCAAACATCACGCAGATATTATTTCCGCCAGCGGCTCACTCCTGCTCGACCTGCTCAACACCATCCTCGATTACTCTAAAATCGAAGCCGGGAACTTCCAGTTGGCTGATGAGATTTTTCTGCCCGCCAACGCACTCCGCGAAGCGGCGCACACCATCGAGGCCAAGGCCGTGCAAAAAAGCCTTTCTTTCTCACTGCAATTCCACCCAACTCTCTCCTCGCTTTCGGTTCGTGGCGACGGTGCCCGCCTGCGCCAGATCGCCGTGAATCTCCTCGACAGCGCCCTAAAACACACCGAGCAGGGCACGATCACGCTTGCTGCCGAAACCCTGCCCGTCTCAGGAGAGGAAATCCTGCTGCAAGTTTCCATCACCGATACAGGCAAGACCATCCCACCAGAGCGGATAGCCAAACTCCTATCGCCTAATACCTCCATGGATACCACCTCTGCCTCCTACATCGGCAGCTCGGGTCTCAGCATCAGCCTCTGTCATCTTCTTGCCGACGCCATGAGCGGCAGCCTAAAACACTCTCCTTGCCTACCCACTGGCAACACTTACACTCTTCAGCTCCCCATGCGTCTGCCTAAGCAGACTCCGCACTCCCTAGCCACAGAGCCCCCCCCATCGGATCCCGCTCTCTTTGCGGCCAAACACCCGATGCGCCTTCTCGTCGTAGATGACACCCCCCTGAATCTTCGCATCACTCTCACCATGCTCAAAAAATTGGGATACGATCCCAGTTCGGCAGACTCGGCGGAATCCGCCTACCAAGCCATCTCCACAGGCACCTGCGACCTAGTGTTGATGGATGTCAACATGCCCTATGTCAGCGGACTCGAGGCCACACAGAAAATTCGGGCAGGCATCTGCGGTGCCGATAAATCGAACCTCTACATCATAGCCCTCACCGCCTACGCCCTCTCTGAAGATCGTGAAACCTGCCTCAGTGCCGGCATGAATGACCACCTGCCCAAGCCAATGAAAACAGCTCAGCTCATTGAGACCCTCCGTAAAGCCTACGCCCAGCTCGCACAGCCACCTCCATAACCCCCAGCACCCTGCGCTACACCCCCTCTCGCGCAACTGCGTGATTTATCCTAAAAACGGGAAAACAATGGTCATCAGAGGTGGTTATTCCGTGCTTGCCAACAACATCTGCCCTCCTGAGCTTGCTGCCTCTTTGAGAGCCATTCCGCATTCCCCGCTGCGTCGTTGCGAACTTGGCGGGAGACATTCGGCACTGCGACATTTCCCGCCATCCGTCGGCTGACGGACAGCGGTGCTGAGGGATGGCACCTCACCTCTCTGGTGGATAACAGAGTAACGAGATAAGAGCAGACTCCCATTTCCGCTATCCGTGCCATTCGTAAAATCCGTGGTTGTAAAAATATTGCTGCTGACACCACGCTACCCGCAGGGTGAAAGTCTGATGCCCTGAGACCTCTCAGACTCGACTCATCTCGAGGGCAAACCTCTTTTCAGCAAATCGGTTCTCCAAATTATTATTTTTAT
>DYRQ01000124.1 GCA_020718645.1 Verrucomicrobium spinosum | reverse complement strand
GAGCTTGGCTCCAGAGATCGGCGTAAACACCGCCGCGAGCGGACAACTCAGAGCCGCGCCCGCTTTCGACGATGCGTCCGTCCACGAGGACATGGATGAGATCGGCGTTGTGGATGGTAGCCAACCTGTGAGTCACGATCAGAGTGGTGCGTCCGGCCATGAGGCGTTCGATAGCATCCATGATTTCGTGCTCGGTCTGGACATCGAGGGCGCTGGTGGGTTCGTCCAGGAGGAGGATGGGGGCATTTTTCAAAAAGGCGCGGGCGATGCCGAGGCGTTGGCGTTGGCCGCCAGAGAGTCTGACGCCTCTTTCGCCTACGGGGGTATCGTAGCCTTGAGGGAGTTTTGAGATGAAGTCGTGAGCTTGGGCGGCTTGGGCTGCTTGGATGATGTCATCTTGGGTGGCGTCTAATCTGCCGTAGGCGATGTTTTCACGAACGGTGGTGGTGAGCAGGAGCGTGTCTTGGAGCACTACGCTCATGGAGTCGCGGAGAGAGGCTTTCGTCCACTGGCGTATATCGGTGCCGTCTATGCGCACGACGCCTTGTTGTGGGTCATAGAAGCGGGCGACGAGAGAGAGGATGGTGGATTTGCCAGCTCCCGTGCCACCGACGAGGGCGACTTGCTGGCCGGGTAGCACGGAGAAAGAGACGCCGCGGAGCACGGGGTGTGCCTCGTCGTAGGCGAAGTGGAGATCCTCGAAGGAAATGGTGCCATCCTTGATTTTGGCGGGGACTGCGCCTGGCTGGTCTGGGACATCGTCGGGGGTGTCCAATATTTCAAACACGCGTTCCGCTCCGGCAGTGGCTCCAGCGAGCGCCCAACCTGTGTAGGAGAGTTGTTCGAGAGGCTGGTAAAGCATGGTGAGGTAAGAGGTGAAGAGAACGAAAGTGCCCGCGCTGATTTCGCCGGCTACCACTTGGTGTCCGCCCGTGAAAAAAAGTGCTGCTGTGCCCGAGGCTGTCACAAGGCCGACGACCAGCGATGAGCTGATGTTAGTCATGGTCAGGCGCATGTTGGCGCTCAGGCTATCCTCACATTCTTGGATGAATTGGCGAACCTCGTATTTTTGGCGTCCGAACGCTTGCACGATGCGGATGCTGGTGAGGCCTTCTTGGGCGCGGGACAGAACATCGCTTTCCTCTTTTTGCACCGCACTAGATTCGAGGCGGATGCGGTCGGCAAAAAAGTAGATGGACCAGAGGAGGAACGGGATGATGGAGATGGAAACGAGCGTGAGCTTCCATGAGCAGGCGAGCATGACAGCTAGGATAGAACCGAGGGAGATGAGAGAGCCGAGGATGGTGGCGAAGCCGCGGTTGTAGATGGTCTGGATGGACTGCGTATCATAGGTGACTCGAAAGGTGGCATCGCCGCTGCGACGTGCATCGTGGAACTTGAGAGAGAGACCTTGCAGGTGTCCGTAGAGTTCTGCACGCAGACGGAGCAGCACGCGGAGGCCGATCTCTACCAAGCGCCAAGTGTGGGCGAGATTGAGCGCACCGTAAATGAACTGCAAGGCAATCACAGCACCGACGAGCCAGAGCAAGGCTTCGTTGGGTGGCATGGCACCAAAGAAGGCAGAGATAGCGTTGGGCGCCGAACCCGTAGAGCTGGTGCGGAACACGCCGTCGAGGAGGATGGCAAGCGGCCACGGGCGCAACACACCGAGCACATGGGTGATGACCATGAGCGCCAGAGCCCACAGGGTCTGCCCGTAGAAGGGGCGAAAATACGAGAGGCAGCGACGCAGGGTTTTCATGCTACGGCACGACCTCCCAGAAACAGATCAGCCGTGGGCGTGAGGAAAGCTAAGCTGGAGATCACCAATTTTCCGTAATTTTTTCGACGATGTTTTTAGCGAGGTCGTCGGCGGCCATACCGATGGCTTGGCGCTCGCCTTCCTGCATGTCGGCACCGACGAAGAATTCGGTGCGGCCCTCGGCCTCGCCAATGACTGGGGGTTTACCGTTGCGGGAGGTGAAGGTGTAGTTAGCTACGAGCACCAAGCGGTATTCGGCGACGAGGCGGGTATCGTTGCGCACGCTGCGGGTGGCGCGGCGCTCGACGCGGAGGAGACGGACATCCAGCTCGGAGTCGGCATCGCCTTTGCGTTTAACTTCGAGTGTGCCGTCGTTGTGCAAGCGTTGGATGATGGAGTTGGTGATCATCACAGAGACGCCGGGCTCGTAAGTGTCATTTTTGATGACGGGCACATAGACTGAGGTGACGCCCGCGAGCTGTTCGCCGCCGATGCTGCCGACTTTGTAAGCACAGCCTGCTAGGAGCAGGGAGGCAGCGGCGATGAAGGAGAGTGTGTGTTTTGTATTCATGGTGTGTATCAGGGTTCAGGGGGTTTGGGGCCGATAAGGGAGTCGTTGCCCGTCTCCATGTTCGGCAGTTCGGATGCGGGTTGACGGGACGGGAGGGAAGAGGGGAGTGGGTCGAGGGTGGGAGGGGTGAGATCCTCCATCGTGGGTTTGGCTGGGATGGGTCTGGGGCCGATCATGCGGTCGCTCGATTTGAGAGTAGGCATGTGGATAGGGGGAGGGGTGGCGGCCAAGGGAGGGGAGACCGGTTTAGGTGCTGGAGGAAGGATGCCTGGAGGGAGTTGGGGTCCAATCATGTCCTCGGACGATACTCCGGACTGAGCCGTTTGAGCGGCAGGGGCAGGAGCCAAGGCCATGCCGGGCGGTGGGCTTGGCGGACCTGCTGGCTCGAGGCCAAAAGAATCGGCAGCCGACTTGGCTGGTGCCGGTGCGGCAGGGGCTTTGGAAGAGCTTTTGAGATCCGATATATTTTTTGGGGCGGGCACTGACGCCTCGCTGAGAGGAGTGAGTTGAGTTATTTTGCGACGGGCGATTTCAGCGCGTTCGGTGTCAGGTTCTTTTTGGATGACATCTTTGTAGTAGATGATGGCGGCATCTATTTTTTTCTGGGATTCGTAGAACTGAGCGATGTTAAAAGAGCCGCCGGTAGAACGGCCTTCGAGTTCCTTGATATTTTCTTCGGCTTGAGCGGCTTTTTCACTGTTGGGGAAGCGGGTCAGGAATTCTTGAAAACCATCAATGGCTTTCTGTGCCGCGCCTTGGTCATAATCGGAAGAGGTGGAGGCTTTGTGCCAAGCGTAGCCGATCTGGTATTGGGCATCGTCCACAATATCGTTGCCTGGGTAACGATCGAGGATGCGCTGGTAGGCTTTCACGGCCTCGGCCCACTCTTTTTTGCGTTCGTGGGCTTGGCCAATCTTGAACTGGCTTTCAGCGGCGTAGCGTCCGTAGGGTGCGTTTTTGATGATCTGCTCATACATCTCGATGGTTTTGTCCATGGAGGGCATGACAGGAATTTTCCAGAGCTTGCGGGGCTCGCCAGCCAAGTAGAGGTTGGCGATGTTGTATTGGCGCTCGATGGCTTTTTCGAAAAAGTTACTGGCGGGATATTTTTCCACGCAAGTTTGATAGGATTTGAACGAGCGTTCGAAGTCAGCGATTTTTTCGTAGCACCAGCCGATTTTGAATTGCGCCTCGCCGGAGTTAAAAGAGAAGGGCCATTTGCGCACGAGGCCGAGGTAGGCTTGCCTGGATTTTTCCCATTCTTCAGCAGCCTCGAGTTTGCGGGCGAGTTCGAGTTGGGCGCGGGAGTTGACGGCTTTGACATCCGAGCCTTCCTCTTCGTTGGACCAGCCCTCGCCGGCACGCCAAGTCAGCGAAGCCTCGGCGAGCGAGCACCAGCCCACGATCAGGGCGACCACGGCCAAAAAACGAGCGTTCATGAAAATGAGAGGCTTATGGGAACAGTCCCACAGAGTCAAGCCAAGGGAACGGGGCAAGATGTGCGCCTGATGTCTCACGGTGGGAAGGCGGTGGGATAAAGGGGTGAGTGCTCAGCGTGGTGTGGGGGAAGAGGAGCGGTCTTGCTTGGCAAGGTCAATCATGTCCGAAAGGATAGAGAGACCTTCTCGCAGGGTGGTTTTTTGGAAATAGGTATAGGCTCCAGCCAACCCCGAAGAATCTTCTTCCTCAGAGTCGTTTTTTTCCTCTTCTTTAGCGTCGCCGGTGATGGGTTCGGGTAAAGTGGGTTTATCTATGTCGCGCAGGGTGATCTCGCGGTAGGGGAGATCGGAAAGGTGATGCTGGAGCCGTTGGCTCTCGCGATTGGCTTTGCGGGACTTATTCGTTTTGATTTCAGACAGGCGCTCATCGAGGTTCAGAGAGATAGTTTTATCTTGTTCCTCCTTGGTGCGACGGGCGATGTCTTCCCGCACGAATCCGAACTCGAGGTCACTGGCAATTCGTTTGTCTGAAAAAGCTTTGAGATGGGGTGTCATCCACTGCACGCGGTTAATTTTCTCGTAGGGCGCCCTCTGAATTTCGTCCCAGGGCAGAGGATGGTCAAGACTGCCTTCGCCAGCTTTCAGAGCGTCATAGAGAGAAGGGAGTATGACATCGGGCTGGACTCCTTTCAGTTGGGTGGAGCGACCGTCGGCACGATAGAATTTTTGGACAGTGATTTTCATGGCGCCCGGTTTGGCGATGAAGTTGAAGCCGAAGCGAGAGATAAACTCGTCGAGCTTGACGAGTGTCTGCACGGTGCCTTTGCCGTGCGTGCTCTTATCGCCGACGATCACGGCGCGGCCGTAATCTTGTAGGGCGGCAGCGACGATTTCTGAGGCGGAAGCGCTGAAGTGATTGGTCATGACGACAAGCGGGCCATCGTAGAAAATGTCGGGATCGGTGTCAGACTGGACGGTAATTTCGCCACGGTTGTCGCGGACTTGGACTACAGGACCTTGGGAAATGAAGAGTCCGGCCAGACGAATAGCTTCGTCGAGAAAGCCGCCGCCGTTGAGTCGGAGATCGAGGATGATACCTTCCACGCCAGACATCTTGAGTTTTGCAATGAGGCGGGCGCAATCCACGGTGGTGCTTTTGGCCGGGGCATCGCGTTCGACATTCGCGTAGAATGAGGGAAGTTCCACGACCCCGAGTCTCCGGGTGGCTCCATTGCCATCGAGAGGCAGGTCGTAGATGCGGCCTTTGGCTTCTTGGTCTTCGAGTTTGACTTGGTCTCGGACGATTTTGACGGTTTTATGCAAGGAGTCGTCGGTGTCTGTAGGTATGACCAGCAGCCGGACGATAGTGCCTTTTTTGCCGCGAATTTTTCGGACCACTTTGTTCAGAGGCATATCCACGACATCCTCCATCTCCCCTTCGTCTTGGGCGACGCCGATGATTTTGTCGCCGGGTTTCAGGTTGCCCGAGCGGGCGGCAGGACCGCCTTTGACGAGTTCTTTAATCAGGCAGCAGCCATCTTTGGATTCGAGCACGGCACCGATACCAAAGAGGGAGAGACTCATCTGAATGGAGAATTGCTCGAGTTCCGAGGGTCCGAGGTATTCGGAGTGCGGGTCGAAGGCGTGGCAAAGGCTGCTGAGATAGAGTTGCCGGATGGCTTCATTGTCAGACTCAATAGCGGCTTTGAGCGTGCGTTCGTAGCGTTTGGAAATGAGGTTTTCTATTTCAGAAAATTTCTTGGAGCCAGGGATTCGAGCTTCATCAATTTTTTTATCGGTGAGGATGGAGTTGAGGACTTCGTAGCGCGCACGGGCACGCCAGAGAGCTTGGGCGCTGTAAGCGTCGGCGGGACGAGGCGATTCCGAGCGGTCGTAGGTAAAGCAATCCTCGATGTCGTAAGCAAAATCTTCGGCAGCCAGCAGCCGGGTCACATACTCAGTGCGCTCTCTGAGGCGTTGCAGGAAGCGTGTGTAGATGGTGAAGCCAGGGGAGATGTCGCCTTTGATCGTGAGGTCATCGAGCTGGCTTTTCAACTGGGAAAACTCGAGAATATCGTCTTGGAGAAAGAGGATGTGCTGGGGGTCGAGAGTCTCGATGTATTCTTGGAGAAAGATCGCGGAAACTTCATCATCAAACGCTTTTTGGGAGTAGTGGTTGCGAGCGAGCAGTTGAGCCAGTGTCTGGGCGATCTGGTTGTCATCTTTAGCGGGAGCACGCAAGGTGCTGGTTTTGATGGTGGGGGAGGGAGCAAGCTGGGCGAGTCTGATAAAGCTATCGTGGTCAGACGAAGAGCCGGCCTGAGGACTGGCCCAAAGCTGACTAGCCAAGGTCAGACAGAGTAAAACCGAAAACCCGCAGCGATTCAGAAAGGGCGCCTTGGCGAAAGGGAGTAGGGAAATCAACATGAGCGTTCGGCCAGCAAGAATACGGCCAAAAAATGGTTATTGGACAACATCAGGAGTGATCAATGGCAGAGTTGCACAGAAAAATCAAGCTCTGAAACAGGCACTCATTTGAGGA